>NZ_JBEZEZ010000003.1:375584-429412 GCF_040649155.1 Streptosporangium sp. NPDC049046
CGCGCCCTCCACCGAGGCGTCCACCGCCGACGCGGTCGCTGCCGAGGCGCCCGCCGCCAACGCAACCACCGCCGACGCGCCCACCACCGAGGCACCCACCACGAACATGCCCACCGCGGACACACCCGCCACCGAGGCACCCACCGCGGACACCCACACCGCGGACATGCCCACCGCGAACGTGCCCGCCGACGCACCCACCGCGGACATGCCGACCGCGAACGCACCCACCGCCGACGCACCCGCCGCGAACATGCCCACGGTGGAGCCGCCGGCCGCCGCGCGCCCGGAGGCCCCCGTGCCGCCGGACGCTCCCGCGGCCGGCGAGGCCACGACGGAAGGCGGCACGAGCGGCACCACGGTGCAGAGCGCCGCAGCGGCTCCCGTTCTTCCCGCGCCCGAGGGAACGCTCCCGAACCTCAACGTGGAGTAAATGCGGAGCCGGCAGGTGGACCGGCCGCCGATCCGCGGATCAGCCCGCGGGTCGGCATAGATCCACCGCCGAACCATCGCGGGGGAGGGCCGTGCCTCACGGGGCACGGCCCTCCCCCGCCGCATGTCAGGTCGGCGGGACCGGGGCGCCGTCAGTGCGAGGCGTCCAGGAGGGCGTCGAGGTCGTCCTCCGGGAGACCGAGGTCCACGCGAATCCGGTAGCGGGTTCTGAGCAGGGCGATGTGCTCGCCGCTGCCCTCCACCGCCCGGTGCGCCCCCTCGGTCGCCCACTGATGGGCCTCTCCGAGGTCGCCGTAGGCGACGAGGGTCTCGGCGACCGTGAGGGCGGTGGCCGCGGTGACGTCACCGACGGCGCGGATCGCCGCGATCACCTCCCTCGCCTCGTCGGGCCGTTCGAGCTCGAAGAGGGTGTCGGCGATCCCCGCCCGGGGATCGACGCTCACCTCGCCGCCGTCGTCCACCGCCCGCTGGAAGCAGTCGAAGGCCCGGGCGGGCTGTCCGGCCTGCCGCCACTCCTCGGCGGCGAGCACGAGGATCGCCGCCCGTGATATGTCGCCGGACGCGTACGTCTCGACCAGGTCTTCGAGTCGCCGGGCCAGGTCTTCGTGATCGTCGGCCAGAAGTGCCTGCTCAAGCAATCGATCAAGTTGCTCACGTGTCACATGCGCCACATCGCGAGAGTACCGAGCGACGCTCGACCGCGTACGGCCAACGGCAGGTATTGGCAACGTTACCTTGGGCAAACGAACGACTACGCTACGCGTTTTTTCCCAGCAAAACGGGCATATGACCAACGATTACTGACAGAGGAGCGGGTCACGGGAAGGGGTCGCGATGGGCATGTCCAAGCAGACATCGTTCACGTTGATGCTCCTTCTGGCCTTCTCCGTGGTCGTTCCCGGGTCCGCCGGATACCTCTCGGTCAAGATGGAGGCGATCGGGCAGGCACACCGGGAGCTGGTCACCCTGGAGAACCGCATCCGTGGCGAGAGGCTCGCCGCCCGGATCAGGAAAGTCGAACGAAACCACCGGGAGAGGCGGCTCCAGCCGATCATCTCGTCCCGCCGTGAGTCGTGTGATTCCTCGGGGAGGTCTCGCGCGGAGCCGAGGACACGGCCACCCGGACTGTCCGCGGTCGCTCCCGTTCCAGTGGCGGGTACGGAACGGCGGCAGGACGAGCGGCCGCGTGCGCGCGGACACGTCGTCAGGAAACGCGTCCCGCAGGGACAGGGACCGGATACTCGGGAACGTGGCACGCGAGGGCGGGAAACGCCGGGGCAGGGCGTACCGGAGCCCGCGCGGCAGGGGCTGACGGCGCAGGGGCGCCCTGAGGCCGCCTTCCCCGAGCGGTGGTCCCAGCTCGAACGCCGGGGCGGACGACACCGGGAGGGGGAGGACGTGCCTGCCGCGCCGGACGCGCTCACCGCACCGGACGCGCTCGGCGTCGAGAGCCTGCCGGAGGGCACCGGCACATCCCCCGTCGAGGCTTCCCCTTCCGTATCCCCTCAGCCCGTATTCCCTCAGCCCGGAACACGGGCGCGGTGACGGCTCGCCCCTTCGCGCGGCTCGCGCTTCGTCAGGGGGGCGATGACTCTCAGACCGAGACGCGGGCGAACTGACGGTTCAGATAGCCCCGGATGAGGCGCTTCGCCTCGGCCACGATTTCCGGAGCGCCGTTCGGATCGCGCCGGAAGGCCAGCTTGAGCACGGCGTCCCCGGCCTCGACCGCGACGAGGATCGCCAGGTCGAACTCCTCGCTGTCGGCCAGCCCGTACTCCTGCAGGAGGAGACCGCGCAACCGTCCGGCGATCACCGTGTTGTTCTCCGACGAGGCGTCGAGCAGGTTGAGGTCGACCACGTCGCCGAAGTGCAGGGACCGGAAACCCGGCACGGTCCTGTGCATCTCCACGTACTCGTCGATGATCGCGTCGACCGCGTCCCACCAGCCCTCGTAGTCCTCCAGCAGAAAGCGCCTGCCGATACGGGAGACGAACCCCTCCACGTGGCGCCGGGTCACCGCCTGGGTGATGGCTCGCTTGTCGGGGAAGAACTGGTAGACCGAACCGATCGCGACCCCCGCGCGCTCGGCGATCCTCGTGGTGGAGAGCGCGTCGTAGCCGATCTCGTCCAGCAGGTCGGCGCATGCGTCGAGCATCCGCTCGACACGTCGCGCGCTCCGTCGCTGGGTGGGTTGGCGCCGCAGTGGAGCCTCTCCGTGCTCCTCGCAGGACATGGTGGACACCACACCATCTTGCCCCTCTGACACGTCAGGGTCAGTAGTTATTCACCAATCACGAGTTTTCTCCACCCCGGGGTGGACCGGACGAACCGCGCAACGCCGCATGTGAGGCGGTGTGTGAGTGCCGGTGGGACGTCACCTGGCTCCTCCACCGGCGTCACGCCCTCCTGCCACACGAGACGCCCGGAACCTGTTCCGCACCTCCTCCGGAATATCGGGAGATGTCCGGAACCTCCGCCGGGCCCGCTCCGAGTCACTCGGAGCGGGTGGGCCTGGCGGCGAGGCCGGTGCAGCCGCGCAGCGCCTTCCAGTCCGCGACCGCCTGCTGCCGCCCGGTCCCGGTGATCGGGACCGGCACCCCGCCCTGGATGGTGGCCGGGGTCCACTGGTCCTTGAGCACCTTGCGGCCGTTGATCGTCAAGGTGAGCACACCGGTCCTGCCGGTCTCCGGTCCCCAGTTGTAGAAGACGAAGTTGCCCAGACCGTAACTGACGTAGCTGTTCTTCAGGTATCCGGCACCGAGCAGGATGTGCGCGTGGCCGCCGACGACGACGTCCGCGCCGGCCGCGACCAGCTTGGGCGCCAGGCCGCGCTGCGCCTCGTTGGGGCACTTCTGCAGCTCGGTACCCCAGTGCAGATGGACGATCACGGTGTCCGAGTTCTTGCGCGCCCTGCGCACCTCCTGGAGCAGTCTCGCCTCGTTCTTCGCCGAGGCGAGGCCGCCCTGGTCGCCCGAGGCCGTCCACGCCTGGATGAACTCCGCGTCCAGCACCTGGGTAGCGCCGATGATGGCGACGCGGTTGCCGTTCACGGTCGTCCGCCACGGCTTGTACGCCTCGGCCTCGTTCCTGCCCACACCCACGACCGGGAACCTGGACCGTTTGATGGCGGCGAGAGAGTCCGTCAGCCCGCTCTGCATGTAGTCCATGCCGTGGTTGTTCGCGAGTGAGGCGACGTCCACCCCGGCCGCCTTCAGCGCGGTGAGCGCCGTCGCCGGGGCACGGAAGGTGTACTGCTTGCCGGGGGCCGGGGTGCCGCCGGTGGTGATCGCCGTCTCCAGATTGATCATCGCCAGGTCGGAGCTTCTCAGCACCTTGGCGATCGGGCCGAGCGCGGTCTTCGGATCGGCGTTCAGCCGGTTTCGCAGCACGCCCTCGAAGTGGACATCCCCGCCGAAGGAGATGGTGTACGGCTTACGCTCGGGCGTGGGGGTGGCCTCGGCCGGTTCGGTGGGTTTCTTCACGGCGTCGGAGGACGGTTCGGGGGCGGCCGACTCGGCCGCGGAGCAGGCCGCGAGAAGCACGGCTGAGGCGGTGACCGCGGCGACCAGGGCGAGGCGGCGAGCTGTGTACGTGTCCATCGGTATCCGAGGATGCCATCTCGTCCATCCCCGTGTCACAACTCGCGCCGCCGGATTCGTTTCCGCGAAAAAGCCGGAGCCGGTCGCCGATGCCCGGCGTCGCGGGCCGTCCCCGGACAGGGTGTTCCGGGGCCGCCTGTCCTCGCACGGCTCGTTTCTCCCCGGAGACCGCGGGCCCTACGGCCTCACGTGACCGTTCCGAACTGTTCCCTGGAACACGAAAGGGGGCTGTCCCGCCGTTGGGCAAGCCCCCGGTCCTGAAAGGACGGTCACTCAGAGATCGAAGTCTCCGCTCTTCACCGCCGCGACGAACTCGCTCCACTCGGTCCCGCCGAAGAGCAGCACCGGTCCGCGCCTGTCCTTGCTGTCCCTGACCGCGAACCCCTCGCCGGCCAGGCGAGCCACCTCAACGCAGTTGCCACTCGCGGCACTGAGCCTGCTCTTTCGCCAAATCACTCCATATTGGTCAATATCGGACACATCTCACCTCCTCTCCCATAGGTGGCCATAGGGCACCTTAAGAATGAAGGCGTGATGGAAAACGTGCAAGGTATTGGACGTGTCCAGATAGGACACCATGTCCGACGCGCTTCCCCGGTGTGCGATGATTCTCCCCTGCTCCACCGGCGGGCGGTCAATCCATCCGGTGAGCAGAGACAATGAAACGCGGTAATCGCAGCGGAGCGGCTCTTTTTCTCCAGGTGAGCACTGGAGCCGCTTCTGCTATATGTCGAACTCTCCGTCCTTCACTCCGCCGACGAATGCCTTCCACTCATCGGGAGTGAAGACCAGCACGGGCCCGGATCCGTTCTTGCTGTCCCGGACCCCTACGCCGCCTCCGCTCAGCGTCGCCACTTCGACGCAATTGCCGTTCGGAGAGCTGTGCGCGCTCTTCTTCCACATCGCACCGCTGAAATCAGTCGCGTTCATTTTTCTTTCCATAAAAATGACGGTAGTCGCCGGTTGGCAGACCGGTCGCTACCTGCCCCAATGCTCGCTTACTTCTTTGATCAGCTCCTGCGAGCCGGCCTCTGGAAGAGCTCGTTCCATCAAATGCTCAAAGGCACGCTCATACCCGTACACTTTTTCCACATCATCCACGTACCGTCCACCGAAAAGCGATTCAAGGTAGACTATGTCCGGAAAATCGGAAAAGGTGAGGTGCACGAACGGTCCCGTGGACACCGGTGGCGGAACATCCTTGGAAAGAATTCTCATATCTACGTGTTCCAGCTCCGAAACCTCGATCAGGTGTCGCAGCTGATCTCGCATGACGCGAGCGTCACCGTACTGACTTTTCAACACGGATTCGTTGAACACCGCCAGCAGGGTCAGCGGCCTGGAGTCGTACAGCAACGTACGCTGACGCGCCATCCGCACCTCGACCCGATCCTGGAACCAACTCGACGGCACCTGGCTCGCATGCTGCCCCACCGAGATGACCGCACGAGCGTATTCCTCTGTCTGGAGAAGCCCCGGCACGATCTGGGGTTCCCAGTTACGCATCTCAGTGGCCTCCGCCTCCATCCCGATGAGCGTGATGTAGTCATCGGGAACGGAATTTCGATATCTCTCCCACCAGCCCTTCCTGGAGGCTTCACGCCGTAGCGCGACCAGGGTCTCCCTGAGCCGCTCGTCGACGCCGTAAAGGTCGGCGAGCGCCTCGACGTCCGCCTCCTTGGCCAGCGTCTTGGCGGTCTCTATCCGGCTGACCTTCGCGGTCGACCACCCCAGGCGACCGGACACCTCGTCACCCGTCATGTTCAGGCCTTCGCGGAGCCGGCGCAGCTCCATGCCCAACCGGCGCTGACGGAGTGCTGGACTGCCACGTTCCGACATCACGACCTCCTCACCATGACGGGCGAGCGGCTGTCACGGCCTCAACAGGAACTCGATGAATAGTAGTGCAAATTACACTGATGGTTGCAGTGCATCTGCGGAAGTTTATTGCTTTTTTCCTTACGGCAAGTCTTGCAGCCAAATCTATGCTGAGCGACTATCAGAACAGGAAGGTCCTCGCAAGATCGGGGGAGCCACCGGCGATCATCCGGAGGGCGTCTTCGAGGGCATTCGTGAGCCGCGGGTGTGAAACAGACACGCGGCTCTTCGGCAACGGCGCCGTCTTCGAAGAAACGGAGTTGACACGGGGAGGCCGACAGGGGGAGCAGCGGTAATCGGCTGGCGACGGCCCAAAGTCGCACGCACTCACGAGAGTGTCCTGATCGGACACAAAAAACACCGGGTCGGCGGCCACCGACCCGGTTGGCACAAGAACTCCGCGTCAAAGCCACGAAGGGAGTCTCCTATGTCCTTCCACCGTACCAACAGAACCCACGGAATCAAGACCTTCATTCTCGACCTGATCTATGTGACCGACCGAGAGCTCTGCATGGACCAGGACGAGTGGGCCTACCGGCTCGGCTGGAGCGTGACCCGGACCGGTTTCGGGGCCAGGCACTACCGCGAGCCGCGGTTCGACCTCCTCAAGGCCGAGCGGACGGCCGCTCCCGCCCTCACCCTGGCGCCCGTCCACGACAAGGGGGCGGGCGGCGATGTCGCGGCGTGATCTCCGCGGCAGCCGCTACGGCCACCCCGGCGGCCGGCCGCCCAGCCGTGCGGGCCTCGTCGTCCGGCTGTGGCGCTGGCGGACGGAGGTCGCGCTGCTCGCCGCCGCCTCGTTCCTCACGGTCACCGTGGCCCTCTCGCTCCGCGAGGGCGACTGGTGGCCGTTTCTCGTCGTGGTCTGCGCCGCCGTCACCCCCGTGGCCTCCGGCTTCGGGAGAAAGTGGGTGACGGCACACGTGTGGTGCCTGGTCTCCCGGCACCGCCTCCAGCGGGCGTGCGCGGAGACCGGGATACACACCCGCTTCGGCCGGTTGCCGCTGATCCTGTGGATCACCCCCACCGCCGCCGGGGAGAAGGCGCTCGTCCTCGCCAGGGCGGGAACCTGCGCCGAGGACTTCGACGCCTTCTCCGCCGAGATCGCGGCGGCGTGCTACGCCCGCGACGCCGTGGTGTCCCGGCACCTCAGGTGGGGGAACCTGCTGACGGTCGAGATCGTCCGTGGGGGCGAGGTCTTCGGTCCCCCGGTGGGTCTCGACCGGCTCTACGGGCGGACGAACTGGGTGTGCCTGCGGGCCGGCCACGCCACGGAGACCGACCGTGCCACAGAGGCCGCCCTCCATACGGCAGAAGCCCACCGTGCCGTGGAGGCCGGCCACGCCCCGCAGGCCGGTCGGACCACGGAGACCGGCCACCCCCGACAGGCCCGCCGCACCACAGAGGAGGAGCCCGACATCCACCGCGCCACCGTCCCGTTCTCCGGACCCGGCGAGTTCCCCGGACCCGGCGAGCTTCCCGGGAGGCGACGACAGGCCGCGTGAACCTCCACCCGGCCGCGAAGGAAAGCCCCGGAGCCCAGGCGGTTTCAAGGGGTCGTCGCGACTTCTCGGATCGAGATGTCGCGACGACCACGTGAATCCAAGCCACGCTCCGGGGCTTTCCCTGTGCCGGACCGACGGCCATGATGAGTTCATTCGCCGAACCCAGGAGCGCCGATGAGAACAGCTCACAGGACCTGCCCTCTCTGCGAGGCCGTCTGCGGCCTCCGGCTCACCCTCGACGACGCCGGACACGTCACCTCGGTCAAGGGCGACCCGGACGACCCCTTCTCCAGGGGGTTCGTCTGCCCCAAGGGCGCGAGCCTGGGCCGCCTCGACGAGGACCCCGACCGGCTCGGCGTCCCGATGATCCGTACGGGTGAGGAGTGGCGCGAGGCGTCCTGGGAGGAGGCGTTCCGCGTGGTCGAGGAGGGCCTCGGCAGGGTGATCGACGCCCACGGCCGCGGTTCGCTCGCCGTCTACCTCGGCAATCCGAACGCCCACTCCATGGCGGGAGCCCTGTACGGCGGGCCGCTGATCCGCGCCCTCGGCACCCGCAACGTCTTCTCCGCGAGCACCGTCGACCAGATGCCCAAGCACGTCTCCTGCGGTCTGATGCTCGGCGACCCGATGGCCATCGCGGTGCCCGACCTGGATCGCACCGACCACCTGCTGATGCTCGGCGCCAACCCGCTGGAGTCCAACGGCTCGCTCTGCACCGCCCCCGACTTCCCCGGCCGTCTCAAGGCGCTGCGCGGACGCGGCGGCAAACTCGTGGTCGTCGACCCGCGCCGCACCCGCACCGCCGCCCTCGCCGACGAGCACCTGTTCGTACGCCCGGGCATGGACGCCTACCTGCTGTTCGGCATCGTCCACACCCTCCTCGCCGAGGACCTCACCTCGGTCGGCGCCGACATCGGCGGCATCGGGATCGACGGGCTGGAGGAGGTACGGCGGCTGGCGCGGGACTTCGCCCCCGAGGTCGTGGCCCCGATGTGCGGGATACCGGCCGGGGAGATCGTACGGCTGGCACGTGAGCTGGCGGCGGCCCCGACGGCCGCCGTCTACGCCCGCATCGGCACCTGCACCGCCGAGTTCGGCACCGTCGCGCAGTGGCTGGTCGACGTCGTCAACATCCTGACCGGCAACTTCGACCGTCCCGGCGGGGTGATGTTCGCGAAGACCGCCGTGGAGAACGGCCGCCGGAGCAGGCCGTACGTCACGGGACGCTGGCACAGCCGCGTCCGGGGGCTACCGGAGGCGAACGGCGAGATCCCGGTGGCCACCCTCGCCGACGAGATCGAGACGCCGGGAGAGGGGCAGGTCAGAGGGCTGGTCGTGGTGGCCGGCAACCCGGTGCTGTCGGCGCCGGGCGGACCCCGGCTGGACCGGGCCTTCCGCGACCTGGAGTTCATGGTCTGCGTGGACCCGTACCTGAACGAGACCACCCGGCACGCGAACGTGATCCTGCCGCCGCCGCGCGTGACGCAGTCGCCGCACTACGACCTGACGCTGCTCGCCTTCGCGGTCCGCAACTACGCGAGGTTCTCCCCGCCGGTCCTGCCGCTGGAGCCGGGACGTCCGTCGGAGGCCGAGATCATGGCACGGCTGGCGATGATCGCCTCGGGTCAGGGCGCGGACGCCGATCCGGCCCTGCTCGACGAGCTGATCCTCGACCGGATGCTCCGAAGGGCCGTCGAGACGCCCGGATCTCCGGTGGAGGGCGCGGACCCCGCCGAGCTGCGCGCCTCCCTGGACGGTGGCAGCGGAGCGGAGAGGCGGCTGGACGCCATGCTCAGGCTCGGACCGTACGGACTCTCCCTGGCCACTCTCCTGGCGAGCCCGCACGGCATCGACCTGGGAGCGCTGAAGCCCCGGCTGGCGGAGATCGTCCGTACGGCCTCGGGACGGGTGGAGCTCGCCCCGCCGCAGCTGGTCGAGGACGCCGCGCGGCTGCGCGAGCGGCTCGCCGTCCCGCCCGCGGAGATCGTGCTGATCGGGCGGCGCCATCTGCGTTCCAACAACAGCTGGCTGCACAACGTGGGGCCGCTGGTCGGCGGGACCAACCGGTGCACCCTGCAGATCAACCCGGACGACGTGAGCAGGCTCGGGCTGGGCGAGCACGCCGTGGTGCGCTCGGCCGCCGGAGAGCTGGTCGTGCCGCTTGAGCCGACCGACACGATCATGCCGGGGGTGGTGAGCCTGCCCCACGGATGGGGGCACTCCGGCACCTCGCAACCGGTGGCCGCCAAGCACGCGGGAGTGAACGCGAACACGCTGACAGATGATTCCGTCGTGGACATACCCTCGGGAAACGCCGTGTTCAACGGGGTTCCCGTCACCCTCGGCCGGGCGTGATCCCATGATCGCTCGGAAAAGCGGGATCGACGCGCATTAGGCTTGCGCGCGTGACCACCCCTCCAGCACAGGACCGTCTGCACGCTCAGCTCACCTTCGCCATGGAGATCGACAAGCTCAGACGCATCGTCCGCCGCAACACCCTCATGGACGGGTCGCGGCGTGAGAACGACGCCGAGCATTCCTGGTACGTGGGCATGCTGGCGATGGTCTTGGCCGAGCACGCGCCACCGGGCACCGACCTCGACAGGGTCGTCGCGATGCTGCTCGTCCACGACATCGTCGAGATCGACGCGGGAGACACGTTCATCTACGACGCCTCGGCCGTCGAGGCCCAGCTGGACATCGAGCGCAAGGCCGCCGACCGGATCTTCGGGCTGCTCCCCTGCGACCAGGCCGCGCGGTTGCGCGAGCTCTGGGACGAGTTCGAGGAACGCAGGACACCGGAGGCCAAATTCGCCAAGGCCCTCGACCGGATCGCCCCCATCATGGCGAACCACCACAACGAGGGCGGCACCTGGTCGCTGTACAAGGTGACGGCCGAGCAGGTGCTGGAGAAGGTGAAAATCATCGAGGAGGGATCGGCGACACTGGGCGCCTACGCCACCGAGATCATCGCCCTCTCCGTCAGCCGAGGGCATTTGGCGCGTGCATAACGCCGTTCTCGGGTAGGTCCCTATGGTCTAGGAGGGGGCAATGGTGAAGGAAACTGTCAAAACAGGGCGTCGGACCAGGCGTCTGGTGCCCGGGGTCGAGCTCACCGATCGGATCGAACGCTCGCCCAAGGCCGACAGACCGATCCGCGTGCTCGCCAAGGCCGTGCGCCGGCGGATCGGTCCAGGACCGCTGCGTGACCTGCTGCACGGGGTGCCGATCGGCAAACCGCTGCATCCACCGCTCGCCAACGTCAGCCTGGGTCTCTGGACGGCGACGGCGGTGCTCGACGTGACCCGTTCCGATCCGCGGGCGTCGCGGATGCTGGTCGCGGGCGGGCTCGCGGCCGCGATGCCCGCGATGGCGGCGGGCATCACCGACTGGTCGGCGCTCCACCGCGAGCAGCAACGGGTGGGGTTCGTGCACGCGATCGCCAACCTGACCGCTCTCGGGCTCTACGCGGGTTCGCTGGTGCTGCGGATGGCCGGGCGCGACCGGACCGGGCGGGTGCTGTCGTTCGCCGGCCTGGGGGCCGCGAGCGTGGGCGGCTACCTCGGCGGCCACCTCGCCTACCGGCAGGCGGCCGGGGCGAACCACGCCGAGTCCGTCGCCCACCTGGTCCCGCTGGGCTGGCACGACCTGTGCGACGTCGGCGACCTGCCGGACGGGCGCCCGGTGACGCGGAGGCTGGGTTACATCGATCTGTTCGTGCTGCGCGT
The DNA here is from genome assembly GCF_040649155.1 of Streptosporangium sp. NPDC049046. Taxonomy (NCBI): domain Bacteria; kingdom Bacillati; phylum Actinomycetota; class Actinomycetes; order Streptosporangiales; family Streptosporangiaceae; genus Streptosporangium; species Streptosporangium sp. NPDC049046. The sequence continues at coordinate 386,748 of NZ_JBEZEZ010000003.1, forward strand.
CGGCGCGAACGTCACGGTGCTCGCCGACCAGTGCGCGCACCTGGCGGGCCCGCTCCACCAGGGGCGTCTGATCTCGGAGGAGGGGACCGCCTGCGTGGTCTGCCCATGGCACGGGAGCACCTTCAGGCTCTCCGACGGAGCCGTCGTACACGGCCCGGCCACCGCTCCCCAGCCGTCCTTCGAGACCCGGATCCGCCGCGACGGGGTGCTCCAGGTCCGCCCCGCGCAGACCTGACCGGGCACCCGCGGGGACGAACCCGCGCCCGGCCGCGCGGACTCGACCGGGAAAGCGAGGTGACCTTCGCGTCCGGTCGCGCAGCCCTGATCGGGAAACCGAGGGGACACCCGCGCCCGGTCGCGCGGACCTGACCGGAAAACCGAGGGGACACCCGCGTCCGTCTCCAGGACCTCGCCGGGAACCCGGCGAGGTGTCCGGGCGCGGAGAACCCGGGGCCGGGCGGACGCCCCGCCCAGGCGTGACCGTACATCTCACCCGGGCGTGACGAGAACCGGCTACCGCCGTCGGCCCGGCCTAGGCCGGCTTGCCGTCGGCGGGGTGTTCGACCAGGGCGAGAATACGGCTGGACATGAAGCGGGCGGTGCGCACGGCCGTTCCGCTCCGGGTGACCTCGCTCACCTCGACAACGCCGCCTCGGGCGTTGGCCACCTCAACGCGGCGCCCCGCTCTGGTGGCGCTGACCTCGTAGGTACGGGAACTGTCTCCTGCGTCGATGACAACCTCGACTTTGTCACCTTTCATACCTGAATAAGTACCCGGTAGCAGGCAGGTTCACCCGTACACCAGTTTGACTATCGCCACGATCCCGACGCACACCACGAACCAGCGCAGCACCGGGGCCGGCAGTCGCCTGCCGATCTTCGCGCCGAGGAAACCGCCGATCGCGGCGCCCAGCGCCACCATCAGGGCCGCCAGCCAGTCGACCTCCGCGACCACGATGAACAGCAGCGCGGCGCACGCGTTGACCAGCAGCGCGAGTACGTTCTTGGCCGCGTTGATCCGCTGCAGGCCCTCGTCGAGGAAACTGCCCATCAGCCCGATGAGCAGCACCCCCTGGGCCGCGCCGAAGTAGCCGCCGTACATGCCGCACACAAGAACGCCGCCCCAGAGCCAGGGGCCGCCGTGCGGATGGGGATGCTCCCGCCGGGCGCTCAGCCAGCCGTTGAGCCTTGGCTGGATCACCACCAGCACGCACGCCAGAGCGATCAGGACGGGCACGACGACGTCGAACGTCTCCGCGGGAAGGTACAGCAGGAGCACCCCGCCGATCAGCGCACCGACCAGCGCGGGAACCCCCAGCCTGATCAGCCGCGGGCGCTGCCCCCTCAGCTCCTCCCGGTAGCCGAACGCGCCGGTCATCGACCCCGGGACCAGGCCCACGGTGTTGGAGACGTTCGCGATGACCGGTGGCATGCCCAGCGCGACCATCGTCGGGAACGTGATCAGAGACCCGGAACCGACGACGGCGTTGATGCCCCCCGCCCCGACGCCGGCCACGAAGATCGCGACCGCCTCCCACGGTGTCATGCGCTTCCCCTCACTCGTCAGGCTCGCGCCCATAGGCAGGTGCACGGCCCTCACCGGATGGTAGGAGGAGATCGGGATCACCCGATGGCGGGGGTGTCCTTAACGGGACCGCCCTTGACCGAGGTTCCCTTGACCGAGGGCTCCCACGTGTCCGGCACCTCTTCCTCGCCCGAAGGTCGGTGTCCGCCCGGCCCGTCCTCCCTGACCGAACCGCCCGAAGGCACACCTCCGTCGGACTCTCCGGAGGGCTCGTCCCCGTCCGGGAGAAGGTCCGCGAGGCTTTCGAGGGTCTGTCTCAGGTCCGGCGGGACGATCCACAGTTTGCCCGCGTCCCCCTTGGCGAGCTCGGGGAGCGCCCGCAGGTATTCGTGGGCGAGAAGCTCCGGGTCGGGCCTGCCGTCACGGGCGGCGCGGAAAAGCATGTCGATCGCGTCGGCCTCCGCCCTGGCCCGCGTCGCCCTGGCCTCGGCGTCGGCCCGCGCCCTGAGCACGGTCGCCTCCGCCTCGCCGCGAGCGGCCAGTACGGCGGCCTTTCTCCGCCCCTCGGCGGCGAGGACGGCCGTCTGCTTCTCCCCCTCGGCCGTGAGCAGCGCGGCCCGCCTGTCGTGGTCGGCGCGGGAGTGCCTCTCCATCGCCTCCTGGATCGAGACGGGCGGGTCGATCGTCTTCACCTCGACCCGGCCGACCCTCAGCCCCCACCCGCCCGCCGCGTCGTCGAGCGCCCGGCGCAGCTCGGCGCCGATCTCCTCGCGGGAGGCCAGCACGCGGTCCACATCCATCCCACCGACCACGTCGCACAGCGTGGTGGCGACGAGCTGCTCGACGGCGACCAGGAAGTTGGCGATCTCGTAGGTCGCCGCGCGGGCGTCGGTCACCTGGAAGGAGACGGCCGTGTCGACCGAGACGACGAGGTTGTCGGAGGTGACGACCGCCTGCGGCGGGAAGGCGACGACCTGCTCACGAAGATCGACCATGTCCTTGATCCGGTCGATGAACGGCACCACGAGGTTCAGCCCGGGACCGAGCGTCCTGTGGTAGCGCCCCAACCGCTCCACGACACCCGCCGTGGCGTGCGGCACGACGCGAACCATCCGATGGACGGCGAACGCCGCCACGACCACGATGACGAGTGCGGCGACAAGCGCTTCCATGAACCACCCCGGGCGGTCGAGTCACGTGGAACTCTTGACCCGGCAGGATATTTGCTTTTCCCTTCAACGGCCTTTGAACAACCGAAACGATCTCGGAACCTCTCGGGTTCCCCTCAGAGCTGGTGCGCCCGCGCGTACCAGCGGCCCTCGCGCCCCCGATCGAGGGTGAGCGGGACGCTGAAGGTGTGCGACAGGTTCTCCGCGGTCATCACCTGGTCGATCGGGCCCTGGGCCACCACCGAGCCGTGCCGGAGCAGCAGGGCGTGGGTGAACCCACTGGGCACCTCCTCCACGTGGTGGGTGACCAGCACCATGGTCGGCGCCTTCGGGTCGTGCGCGAAGGTCGCCAGGCGGCGCACCAGGTCTTCGCGCCCGCCCAGGTCGAGGCCCGCGGCGGGTTCGTCCAGCAGCAGCAGCTCCGGGTCGGGCATGAGCGCGCGGGCGATCTGGACCCGCTTGCGCTCCCCTTCCGACAGCGTGTTGAAGCGGCGCCGGATCAGGTGGGCGCAGCCGAGCTGGTCGATCAGCTCGACGGCACGCGTCACGTCGTGGGAGTCGTACTCCTCCGTCCAGCGGCCGAGGATGGCGTACGAGGCCGTGAGAACCAGATCGATGACCTTCTCGTCCGGTGGCACCTTCTCCGCCAGCGCGGCGCTCGCGAGCCCGATGCGGGGCCGCAGCTCGAAGACGTCACTCTGGCCGAGCCGCTCGCCCAGGATCTCGACGACGCCCTCGGTGGGGAACAGCATCGCCCCGACCACCTGCAGCAACGTCGTCTTTCCCGCGCCGTTGGGGCCGATGACGACCCACCGCTCGTCCTCGTGAACGGTCCAGTCGATCTCCCGCAACAGGACCGCTCCGTCCCTGCGGACGGTGACGTCCTGTAGCCGAAGCACCTGACCGCCCATCCCTTACGCCTCCTTGTGAATCGCTCGAACAAAACCTATTGCAGGACAAGCGCATATCGTGGATCGGTGCACCCTGATTCACCGATCTCGGCCACCCTGGTCTGCTGGGGCAACGCCTGGCTCGCCGGACAGGTCGGCCTCGACGAGGCCGCCGACCGCGTGGAGCGGCAGGCAGGCCCCCAACTCGTCGCCGGTGAGACCGGCGACCTCGCCCTCCGCGGATTCCTCGCCGACCTGCGGATCGAGGGCATGAAATCGCTGCGACTGGCCCTTCCCGTCGCGGGCGACCCACTCGGTCTCACCGGACCGCCCCCTTTCAACTCCGCGGCCATCGAGGCCGGGCAGGCGGCGACAGCCGTGCTTCCCGACAGATGTCTCGGCCTGATCCCGGTAAACGACCGCCGCGGGTCATCGTACGCCGGGGTTCGCTGGACCGTGCTGGAGGCCCGTACCACGGCCCCCGACCTGCCCTCCCTCGCCGAGGCCGAGCACGAGCTGACCCGCGCGATGCGGGTGGCCACCGACGCCCTGCTCGGCGTGGAGGGTCCGGCCCAGGGCCACCGGCGGCTGGAGATCGTGGACGACGGCCTGGCCCCCGGCTACCCCGCCAGGGCCCACCGGGTCGCCGCCCTCGCCGCCCGCCTCGCCGCGGTGCTCCGCGTCGCCGACGACCGCGGGCTCACCTCGGGCCAGATCGCCGTACGCGGTGAGGCCCTGCGTGAGCTCGACCGCGCGGTGCGCCGGGCCAGGGTGGTCGCCCACCACGCCATCACCGAGCTGGTCTGAGGGCCGGCCCGAGGGCCGGTCCGAGGATCCGGCCACCGGGACACCGCCGTCAGGCCAGACCGTTTCTCACCGCGTAGAGAGCGGCCTGGGTCCTGTCCTGCACGCCCAGCTTCATCAGCACGCTGGAGACGTGGGTCTTCACCGTCTTCTCCGCCACCGCGAGCTGCCTGGCGATCTCCCGGTTGGAACGGCCCGAGGCGATCAACGCGAGCACCTCGCGCTCCCGATCGGTCAGCGGCGCCACATACCTGTCCTCCTGTCCGCCCTCCCGCGCGGCCCGGACGGGTTCGGGACCGGCCAGCATCGCCTCGGCCGCCTCGGGGGCGAGCAGCACCTGGCCGCCGTACACCGCCCGGATCGCGCGCACGAGCGCGACCGGTTCGACGTCCTTGTAGAGGAAGCCCGCCGCACCCGCTCGCATCGCCGGAGCCACGTCGCCCCTGTCGCTCACCGAGGTCAGCACGAGCACCCTCGGCGACAGCCCTCGCTCGCCCAGCAGCAGCAGCGCGCCGAGCCCGTCGAGCACCGGCATCTTCAGGTCGAGCAGCAGCACGTCGGGGGCGAGAGACTCCACCAGGGCGACCGCCTCGGCGCCGTCGGCGGCCTCGCCGACCACGTCGAGATCCTCCTGCAGGTCCAGGAAGGTGCGAAGGCCCTGCCTCACGACCGGGTGGTCGTCGGCGATCAGGACGCGGATCACCCGGTCGTCGCCGTCAGGACCGCGTACAGCCGACCCCGAGGACCCGCCCAGGCCACGGACCGGACGACCACCGTCAGGACCGCGTACGGCCGACTCCGGCGACTCACCCGGTCGACGGACCGGACGACCATCGTCGGGACCGCCCACGGCAGACTCCCCCGGACGCCGGGTCGAACGATCATCCTTCTCCGCATCACGGGTCACGCGGGCACCTCCAGCCGGACGAGTGTGCCCCGTCCCGGCTCCGAGGTCACCCGCACGTCGCCGCCGACGGCCTGCGCCCTGTCGCCCATCGAGGCGATTCCCAGCCCTCTCCCCGCGGCGGCGGTCACGTCGAAACCGGCCCCGTCGTCACTCACCTCAAGAACCACGTGCCCGCCCTCGCAGCCCAGCCGCACCTCGACCACACGCGCAGCCGAGTGTCTTGAGGCGTTGTGCAGCGCCTCCTGGGCCACCCGCAGGACGGCCACCTCGATCACCGGTTCGAGCTCGCACACCGGGGACTCCTCGAACGAGAACGAGGCCGGGTGCAGCCGGTCGAGCAGACGGACGTGCTTGCGGAGCGTCTCGGCCAGGCCGTGCCGGTCGAGGTCGGCCGGGCGGAGTTCCACGATCACCGCGCGCAACTCGGCCAGTGCCTCTCCCGCCAGCCGTTCCACCTGGCCGAGCTCCCGCAGCGCCCGTACGGGATCGTCGACGACCAGCGACGCGGCGGCCTGCGCGGTGAGGCGCAGCGAGAACAGCTTCTGGGTCACCGCGTCGTGCAGTTCCCTCGCCATCCGGGTGCGCTCCTCCACCAGCGTGAGCTCCCGGCCGCGCTCGTACAGGCGGGCGTTGGTGAGGGCGATCGCGGCGTGCGCGGCGAACATGGTGAGCAGCCGCTGGTCGGCCTCGGTGAAGCCTCCGGGGGCCCGCTTGTTGGACAGGAAGATGATGCCGAGCACCTCGTCCCCGTCGAGTATCGGCACCCCGAGGAAGTCCTTGAGCACCGGATGGGCCCGCGGCCAGTATTCGAACCTGGGGTCCCTGCGGATGTCGGGCAGCCGGACCGGCGTGCCCTCGCGCAGCATCGCGCCGAGCATGCCGTGCTGGCGGGGCATGGGCCCGATCGCGTCCCACTGCTCGTCGGAGATGCCCTCGGCGACGAACTCGGCGAACGCCCCCTGGTCGTCGGGCACGCCCAGCGCGGCGTAGCGTGCGTCCAGCAACCGCCGCGCCGACCGCACGATCACCTGGAGCACCTCGCGCACCGACAGGTGCCTGGTCACGGCGAGGACGGCCGAGCTCACCGCGTGCAGCACGGCGTCCCTGTCCTCGCTCTCGGAGTTCACGAGACCGACTCTAGGCGGCGGCGGACGCCCGCCGCCTACTCCATCGGTCCTAAGCCCATCGGCCCACCTCCGGCCAGGTCCGGCGGCCGATGTACGGCGGGCGCGCGGCTCCTAGCGTCGAGGCATGACGAAGACCGCACTCATCACCGGCGCCTCCCGCGGCCTCGGCCTGGCACTCGCCCGCTCCCTCGCCGCCGACGGCTGGCGGCTCGTCCTCACCGCGCGGGGTGAGGACGCGCTGCGATCCGCCGCGGACGAGCTCGGCGCCCTCGCCCTGGCCGGAGACGTCGCCGACCCCGCCCACCGGGATCGGCTGGCGCGGGCCGTACAGGAACACGGCGGGCTGGACCTGCTGGTCAACAACGCCTCAGGGCTGGGCGCGGTCCCGCTGCCACCGCTGGCCGGATACCCGCTCGACACGCTCCAGGAGCTGTTCCAGACCAACGTGCTGGCCCCGCTGGCACTGATCCAGGCGAACCTGCGCGGGCTCAGGGAGCGGCGCGGCGCGATCGTGAACATCTCCTCCGACGCGGCGGTGGAGGCGTACGAGGGCTGGGGCGGATACGGCGCGACCAAGGCCGCCCTGGAGCGGCTCTCCCACGTGCTGGCCGTCGAGGAACCCGACGTCGCGGTCTGGTGGGTCGATCCGGGCGAGATGTCCACCGCCATGCTCGCCGACGCCGTCGGCGCCAAGGAGGCCGAACAGGCCCCGGCCCCGGAAAGCGTCGTTCCCACCCTGCTGCGGCTGATCGCCGACCGCCCGGACAGCGGCCGGGTGAGGCACGGATGAACGGGCGGGGCACCGAACGAGGAGGACCTGTGAGAACGACGGCGGAATCCGTGCGTGCGTACGGGGAGGGGACGTGAGCGCGCCCGTGGCGGACGCGATGGCCGCGGACTTCGTGCTCCCGCGCGAACTGGAGGCGCACGAGCCCCCGGAGGCCCGAGGGCTGGCCCGTGACGGGGTGCGCCTGCTGGTCTCGGAGCGGGGCACCGGACAGATCGGGCACCACGCGTTCGCCGACCTTACCGGTCTGCTCGGCCCCGGCGACCTGCTCGTGGTGAACAATTCCGGCACGCTTCCCGCGGCCGTCCGGCTCGATCGGCTCGCGGTGCATTTCTCCACCGAGCGTGAGGACGGTACCTGGCTGGTCGAACTCCGCAGGCTCAGGGAGCGGACGGGCCTCGCCGGAGGCCCCGGGAGCACCGAGACGGCCGGTGAGCCCTACCGGGGCGGTGCGGACGGGGAGTGGCTGCCGCTGCCGGGTGGGGCGACCCTGCGGCTCCTGGGACGCGAGACGCCGCGGCTGTGGCGGGCGAGGCTGGACCGGGAGGTCACGGGCTACCTCCGCCGGTACGGCGTGCCGATCCGGTACTCGTACGTGGACAGGGACTGGCCGCTCGCCGACTACCAGACCGTGTTCGGCGTGCGGCCGGGCAGCGCGGAGATGCCCAGCGCGGGGCGGCCGTTCACCACCGGGCTGGTGACCTCCCTGGTGTCGCGCGGGGTCGGGATCGCGCCGATCACCCTGCACACGGGGGTGGCGTCTCCGGAGAAGGACGAGCCACCGTATCCGGAGCGGTTCGAGGTGCCCGAGGCCACCGCGCGGCAGGTGGAGCTCGCTCGCGAGTCGGGCGGCCGGGTGATCGCGGTCGGCACGACCGTGGTCAGGGCGCTGGAGACGTCCGCGCTGGCCACCGGCCGTGTCCGGGCCGCGGACGGCTGGACCTCGCACATCGTCACCCCCGAGGTCGGAGTGAGGGCGGTGAACGGCCTGCTCACCGGGCTGCACGAGCCGCGCTCCAGCCACCTGCTGATGCTGTCGGCGATCGCCGGCCGCGATCTGCTCTCGCGGTCGTACGCGGAGGCGCTCGGAGAGGGCTATCTCTGGCACGAATTCGGCGATGTCCACCTGATCACCGGTTAGCGGATAGTCAATCGCAAGAGGTTTACAAGTCGGATCTCCCATGATGATCCGTAATCAACGGGACGAAATCCGACTGGAGTAAAAATGCGCCGGCACCTGGCCGCCATCGCCGCCATCGCCCTGGCGGGAGGCATGCTGCTCACCCCCGCGACCGCGAACGCCTCGGCCCCCCCGATCACCGCACCGCAGAAGGTCGCGGGCCCGCCGCTCGCACCGCTGAAGACGACCGTCCTCTACCCGCGCAGGGCCTGGGCGGGCGACTCGTACGTCTACACGCTGAAGATCAAGAACGTCGGCAAGTGGTACACCGACATCGCCTACGTCGGCGGCCGTCTCTCCCCGCACATCTCCAAGATCCGCATCGTCGGCAAGCCCGCCGGCTCGTACTGCGAGATCTCGGGGCGCGAGGTGGGCTGTCTGCTCGACACCCTGAACCCCGGCAAAACGGCCACCCTCAAGGTCAAGGTCTGGCTGAAGAACGGTGCCCGCGGCACCGCGACCGCCAATTTCGGCTCGGTCTCGATCGACGTCCCCGCGGGCGGGCTGGACACCTTCGACATCTACGGCATCGACATCGGCACCGACATCAAGTACGTGCGGGTGAAGACCCGGGTGCTCCGCTGACCAAGCGTTCCGTACCTCCCACCTGCTGATCATCCGCCTCTCCCGCTCCGCTCCCGTTCCCGGGTCCGGATCCGGTTGGTTCCGATCTCGCCACCGGTTTCGGTTCGTTCCGCTCGCTCCCGCCACCGGCTCCGTTCCCGGATCCCGACGACGGCGACGGCGACGAGTGCGGGCAACCTCATATACACGGCGTCCGCGCACCGTGCAGGATCTCCCCATGGCGAGTTCCGGACGGTGCGCGATCCATGGCTGAACTGAGAGTCGTCCTGGCCGAGGACCACTACCTGGTGCGTGAGGGCACCCGCAGGCTCCTGGAGACCTCCGGCGAGATCGAGGTGGTCGCCGCCGTGGGCACCGCGGACGACCTGCTCGACGCCGCCAGACGGCTGCGCCCCGGCGTGGTCGTCACCGACATCCGGATGCCGGGCTCGGCCGATCTCGTCCGCCCGGGAATGGAGGGCATCGACGCGGCGCACCGCATCCGCGCCGCCTCACGGGACATCGGGGTCGTGGTGCTCTCCCAGTTCTCCGACGCGATGTTCGCCCTGGATCTGTTCAGGGACGGCACCGAGGGTCGTGCGTACCTGCTCAAGGACCGGGTCGGTGACATCGACGAGCTGCTCGGCGCGATCAGGTCGGTGGCGGGAGGCGGCTCGGTGATCGACCCCAAGGTGGTGGAGGGCCTGCTGGCCAAGCGCGGGGTACGCGGCGGCCCCCCGCCCGCGGAGCTCACCCCCAGGGAACTGGACGTGCTCAGGGAGATGGCGCACGGCCTGTCCAACGGAGGAATCGCCCGCGCCCTGCACCTGTCGGTCTCCGCGATCGAGAAACACGTCAACTCGATCTTCATGAAGCTGGCCCTGGAGAACAGTCCCGACACCCACCGCAGGGTGGCGGCCGTCATCACATACCTGGGTTCGGCCTAGCCGGGGCCAGGGCTCCGAGATCGGATCAGGCCGCGGCGGGAACACCGTGCGCGGCCCCGGCGACCAGCACAGAGGCGACGGACGACTCGGCCGTCCAGGCCAGCTCCCCGCGGTCGCGTCCCCGCACGGGGGGCAGCATCGTCACCTCCACCGTCAACCGCCGGACGGCCACCACGCGGCGGATCGACGCCCACAGGAGGTCGTCACCGACATAGACGGGTCCACTGGCCAGGACGTCCTCCCCCTCCAGATATCTGATCGCGACCGGTCTGACCGGGGCCCCCGCGTCCAGGGCCGCCTGGAACACGGCGGGCCTGAACGAGCCCATCCCGCGCCCGCACCAGGTCGTCCCCTCGGGGAAGGCCGCCACCGGATGACCGTCGGCGAGCGCCGCGGCCACGTCGGCGACGGTCCCGGGCAGCGCGGAGAGCCGGTCCCTGTCGATGAACAACGCGCCCGAGCCCGTCGCGAGCAGGCCGACCACCGGCCACGCCCGGACCTCCTGCTTGGCGAGCACCCGGCACGGCAGGACCGCCGCCATCACGAGCGGGTCCAGCCACGACACGTGGTTGGCCACGACCAGCGGAGCGGCCCCGGACGATCCGTCGACGACCGGACAGGGCCCGGCGACCGAGCCGGCCATGAACGCGAACCCCCGCCTTACCTCGATCCGTACGCCGACCGCCCGCAGCACCAGCCGGGACCAGGCGCTCGTCAGCCGGATCCTGTTCGTCGTACCGAGTCCACGGGCCACGAGCGTGAGGACCACTCCCGCCAGGACGACCAGCCCGACCGCCGCGAGTCGCAGCGCCCTGCGCGGCGCCTCGGCCTTCGATCCCGGCGGGAACAGGCAGCCGGCGGGCGTGCACGGCGCCACGGGTATCCACGGGCTCACGATGCGGCTCCCAGGAAGTGGCGCAGGTAGCGGGGGTCGGCCTCGGCCATCGAGAGCAGGACGAAGAAGTCGGCCGTACCGAAGTCGAGGTCGTGGGCGGGCGGGCCGCAGACCCAGGCGCCCAGCCGCACGTACCCGCGCAGCAACGGCGGCAGCGTCGCCCGTCCCCGGTCGATGGCGGGGCTCGTGGCGGCCGTACGCTTCGAGGCGTCCTCCCGCGGTGACCGCGCCGTTTCGGCGCCGATCGGGAAGACCGGCACGGACCCGGAGGCGGCCGAGGGACCCGACCTCCCTCTCCGGCGAGGAGAGCCGGAGACCGGGCCCGCCCGCCAGGGAAGGTGCGGCGTGACGCGGTAGCCCGGCGGTGAGAGCGGCACCCGCTCCATGATCCCGGCCGCGTCGGCCACCGGCACCGAGCAGCACCCGGCCAGCCAGCCGTACCCCCCGGCCGTCATGTAGCGGGCGATGCCCGCCCACATCAGCCCGAGCACCGCGCCACCCCGGTGTTCCGGGTGTACGCAGGCCCTGCCGGTCTCGACCATGTTCCCTCGGATACCGGCCAGCGCGCTGAGATCGAACTCGGAGTCGGAGTAGAGGCGGTCGGCCCTGCGGGGGCCGAGCAGCCGGTAGGTGCCGACGACCTCACCGGTGTCGTCGCACCTCACCAGGAGGTGATCGCAGTAGGCGTCGAGCGGATCGACGTCCAGGCCGGTGATGGGACTGTCCAGCCGGGCGCCCATCTCCTCGGAGAAGACGCGGTGGCGCAGGCGCTGGGCCTCGCGCATCTCGACGGCGGTAGCGGCCAGCCCGACACGGTAGCGGGCGAGGCGCGACTCCACGGGAAGGGTCGTCATGAGGTTCATGAAGACATCCGCAGATGACGCGGGACCTGAGGGACCCGCGAACTCCAGGCGTCCGGATGATGAACCACATTCACGGTCGAATCCGGAGCCAAGTACCGTAGGAACCGATGAACCAGCGCACGCTTCTGATCACGTTGAACGGCCCCGACCGACCGGGCGTGACCTCACGCCTCTTCTCGGTCCTGGCCGGCTTCCCCGTCATCGTCGCCGACGTGGAGCAGGTCGTCATCCGCGGCCGGCTCACCCTCGGCGTCCTCGTCTCGTACGCGGGCGACACGCCGACCGGCACCGGCGGCACCCTCGGGGCCCTCTGGACCGCCGTCGAGCGGGCCGCGGAGGACCTCGGACTCCACGTGGAGCTGTCCACCGGCTCCGACTCGAAGGAGAAGCGGCGCAGGGGGCGGCTCGACGTCACCGTGCTCGGCTCACCGCTGCAGCCCGCCGCCATGGCGGGGATCGCGGGGCGGATCGCCGCGGCCGGTGCCAACATCGACCGGATCGAGCGCCTGTCCAGCTATCCGGTGACCTGCATCGAGCTCTCGCTCTCCGGCGCCGACCCCGACACCCTCAGGGCGGAGCTGGCCGTCGAGGCGCACGCCCAGCAGGTCGACGTCGCCGTGCAGCGGACCGGCCTGCACCGCAGGGCGAAGCGCCTGATCGTGATGGACGTCGACTCGACGCTCATCCAGGCCGAGGTGATCGAGCTGCTCGCGGCGCACGCCGGCTGCCTGGAGGAGGTCGCCCGGGTCACCGAGGAGGCGATGCGCGGTGAGCTCGACTTCGCCGAGTCGCTGCGCCGCCGGGTCGCGCAGCTTGAGGGCCTCTCCGAGGAGGTCTTCGAGAAGGTACGCAAGGAGCTCGTGCTGACTCCCGGCGCCCGGACGCTGGTACGGACGCTCAAGCGGCTCGACTACCGGTTCGCGATCGTCAGCGGCGGGTTCACGCAGCTCACCGACGCCCTCGTCGAGGACCTCGGGATCGACTACTCCGCGGCCAACACCCTGGAGGTCGTCGACGGCGTGCTGACCGGGCGGGTCGTCGGCGAGATCGTCGACCGGCCGGGCAAGGCGCGGGCACTGGAGCGCTTCGCCCGCGAGGCGGGGATCCCGATCAGCCAGACCGTGGCCATCGGCGACGGCGCCAACGACCTGGACATGATCGCGGCGGCCGGTCTCGGCATCGCGTTCAACGCCAAGCCGGTGGTCCGCCGCGCCGCCGACACCGCGGTCAACGTCCCCTACCTCGACTCGATCCTCTACCTGCTGGGCATCCCGCGCGCCGAGGTGGAGGACGCCGACGCCGAGGACGGTGTCACCGCCGCCGAACGTTGACCGTGATCGGTGGGGTGGGCCACCCGCGAACGCGATCACCGTACGGCTGTCCCGAGGCGTCGCCGAAGAGCTGAGACGGTCGCTCGTGTCTCAGCTCTCGCGTGGGTTCTCAGTGCTTCCTGGGGGTCCAGTGGACGATGCCGCGGCCGGTGTCGAGCTCGGCCCACTCGCCGTCGACCCCGATGACGGCGAACGCGCCGGGCGGGAACCCGGCGTCGCCGTCGGCCGAGGTGAGCTGCATGACAAGCTCCTGAACCCCGGGGTTGTGGCCGACCAGGACCAGCGTGCGCACCTCGGGATCGCTCCGCCGGATCAGCGTGAGCAACTCGTCGGGATATGCCTCGTATATGGCCGGTTCGATGAGGGTCTCCGCACCGGGGAGTGCCAGGTCGGCGGTCCGCCTGGTCCGTACCGACGGCGAGCAGAGCACCAGGTCGGGGGTGAGGTCCATACCGACGAGGGCCGCGCCGACCTTGAGGGCGTCGCGCTCGCCGACATCGGTGAGGGGACGCTCCCTGTCGGCGAGGCCGGAGGTGTGAGCCGCCTTGGCGTGGCGCAGGACGACGAGCGTGCGCGCGGTCATCGCGACGCCCACACGGCCAGACCCACGATCACCGCGAACATCGCGGCCATCGCCAGCAGGATGAGGACGAGTGTCTTGCCTCCGGAAGGCTGCTGTTCCATACGGGCCAGTTTCCCACCGGGGTGGCCCGCACACGCCGAAGGGGTGCACGTGGCCCGTGCACCCCTCCGTCAAACGTTTCCGTCGAACGTTTCCGTCGAACGTTCGCTCAGCTGGAGACCTGCTCCGGCTCCCGGTCGGAGTTGCTCTCCTCCGTCGGGGCGATGCCCGCCGAACGACGCTTGGAGAAGACGACCGCGGCGACGACGATGCCGACCGCGACCACCGTGATGCCGATGCGCAGCGTCGGGTTGTCGGCGTAGGTCACCACGGCGGGGGCGATCAGCAGCGCCACGAGGTTCATCACCTTGAGGAGCGGGTTGATCGCCGGTCCCGCGGTGTCCTTGAACGGGTCGCCGACGGTGTCACCGATGATGGTGGCCTCGTGGGCCGGCGAGCCCTTGCCACCGTGGTGGCCGTCCTCGACCAGCTTCTTGGCGTTGTCCCAGGCACCACCGGAGTTGGCCAGGAACACCGCCATGAGCGTGCCGCAGGCGATGGCACCGGCCAGGAACGCGCCGAGCGGGGCGTACCCGAGGGCGAAACCGACGGCGATCGGGGTGAGGACGGCGAGCAGGCCGGGCGTCGCCAGCTCCCGCAGCGAGTCGCGGGTGCAGATGTCGACGACCCTGCCGTAGTCGGGGAGCTCCGTCCCCGCCATGATGCCCGGCTTGGTACGGAACTGCTCGCGCACCTCGAAGACCACCCGTCCGGCCGCGCGGCCGACCGCCATGATCGCCAGGCCGGAGAACATGAACACCACCGCGGCGCCGATGATCAGACCGACCAGCACGTTCGGGGAGTCGACGCTCAGGCTGAACGCGCTGAACGAGCCCAGCGCCTCCTTCACGCTCGCCGTCGCACCCACCAGCTCGCCCTCGACCGCCGTACGGAACGCTCCGAACAGCGCGGTCGCGGCGAGCACGGCGGTGGCGATCGCGATGCCCTTGGTGATGGCCTTGGTGGTGTTACCGACGGCGTCCAGCGAGGTGAGGACCTGAGCGCCCTCGCCCTCGACGTCGCCGGACATCTCGGCGATGCCCTGGGCGTTGTCGGAGACGGGACCGAAGGTGTCCATCGACACGATCACGCCGACCGTGGTCAGCAGGCCGGTGCCCGCCAGCGCCACGGCGAACAGCGCGATCGTGACGTTGCCGAAGCCAAGCAGGAAGGCTCCGTAGACGGCGGCTCCGATGATCAGCGCGGAGTAGACCGCCGACTCCAGACCGACGCTGATGCCGGACAGGATGACCGTGGCGGGGCCCGTACGGGAGCTCTCGCCGATGTCCTGCACCGGGCGGCGGTTCGTCTCGGTGAAGTAGCCGGTGAGGATCTGGATGGTGCTCGCCAGGACCAGGCCGATGAGCACCGCCCCGATCGCGATCAGACGCGGGTCCGAGGTGACCGCGGCGATCTCCGGGCTCACATTGGTCAGACCGGAGAAGCTGGCCGGCAGGTAGAGGTAGGCCGCGCCGGCGACGAGGACCGCCGAGATGGCCGCCGAGATGAAGAAGCCCCGGTTGATCGCGGCCATCGCGTTGCGGTCGCCGGCGCGCGGGGCGGTGACGAAGATGCCGATGATCGCCGTGATCACACCGATCATGGGCACGATCAGCGGGAACACCAGTCCCTCGACGCCGAAGGCCACCCGGCCCAGGATCAGGCTGGCGACCAGCATGACCGCGTAGGACTCGAACAGGTCGGCGGCCATGCCCGCGCAGTCACCCACGTTGTCGCCGACGTTGTCGGCGATGGTGGCGGCGTTGCGCGGGTCGTCCTCGGGAATGCCCTGCTCGACCTTGCCGACGAGGTCGGCGCCGACATCGGCGGCCTTGGTGAAGATGCCTCCGCCGACTCGCATGAACATCGCGAGCAGCGCGGCACCGAAGCCGAAGCCCTCCAGCACGGCCGGGGCTTCGCCCCCGTAGGTGATCACCACCACGGCCGCGCCGAGCAGGCCGAGGCCAACGGTGATCATTCCGGCCACGCCACCGGTGCGGAAGGCGATCCGCATGGCGACCTTCTCACCGGACGTGCGGGCGGCGGCGGCGACACGGACGTTGCCGCGGACCGCGAGCCACATGCCGATGAATCCGGTCAACGCCGAGAACAGCGCGCCGACGACGAAGAACGCCGACCTGCCGATCCTCACGCTGGTCGTCTCGGCCGGGAGAAGGTACAGCAGGAACGGGATCAAAATGACGAATAGCGCGAGCGTCCGGAACTGCCGCGCAAGATACGCGGAAGCCCCCTCCTGGACGGCTCTCGCGATGTTCTGCATACGTTCGGTGCCCTGGTCGGCGGACAACACCTCCCGCACCAGTGTGCCGGCGACGGCGAGTGCGAGCAGGGCGACGGCGGCGACCACGATGACGATGGTGAAGTGGTGACCACTTAGGGAAACCGCTGGCTCCGCAGCGGCGAGATGGAGCACAGACATCCGACTCTCCTTGGCAAGACGGGAACACGTCCTGCCCGGAGTGCGCTGCGGTGATTGTCAGGTGGCTGAGGCGGCGCACTCCGGGATGGTGGGCAGTGCCGCTTCCAGTTGCAGACCCCCGCGGAGTACGGCTCGCGTGACGGGCCGCTCCGAAGGATAAACCTTGGCCGGTCCCGGGAGTCTACGCAGCGACGACGCGGATATGAAGCCTCTGCCCCCGCCCAATTGACGACACGAGCGGCCCCCTTTGACAGCCGACCTGCTTATGGGGTCATTTCATCCGTCACATCCACCCCTCAGCTCCTGTTTCCTCCCAGTTTCAGTCAAGAAACAGCCAGGTTAAGTTTTGACCGAAATTGAAATCTCCTCGGGGAACGGCCGGGCTCGCCCACCGGACATCACGGACGATCCTCCGGGCCCCCTCCCCCCGCCCTCAACTCTCAGCCGGGTGAACGGCGGCGCAGGCCGGGATGATCTTGCCGCACCGGGTCTCGGCGGCCCCTCTCCCCACCCTCAGCCCCCAACCCGCGGCCCCGGTATACGGCGAGGCAGGCGGAACGACGTCGCCGCGCCGGGTCTCGGCGGCCTCTCTCCCCGCCTCGGCTCTCAGCCCCGGCGAACGGCGAGGCGGGCCCGGCGAGCGCCATCGGCGGCCCGTTGGCGGGGCGAGATCATCCGGCCTCCGGACACGTCTCCAACGAACACACCTCGGGTCGATGACCGCCACACCACGGACGACACGGGCGAGACGGGCGAGACGGGCGGATGGCGACCCCGGCACGGATGTCATCACAGACGATCTTGTGGCCGCGCACTCCCAACAAGAACAGCCGGGCGTGTCCATATGGACACGCCCGGCTGTCGAAGTCTGCTTTTCAGACCGGAGACATTCCGTTCGTCGCCGCCGGCCAGCTCATGCGGATGCACATGCCCTTCTGGCTTGGGTAGACCTGAACGTCGTCGGCCAGCCCCGCGATGACCGCGATGCCGAAACCGGCCATCAGGTCATCGGGAAGCTGCCCGAACGGATCGTCGAACCCCAGAAGGGCCCGATCATGCTCCAGCTCATCACTAGGGGCGGAGTCGGTGACTGTCACCTCAAAACGCCCTAAGTCATCACGTAGCTCGATCCGGATCGGCTCTCCCGGACAGTGGAGGCGATGTGCCTCCACAGCCCGCGAGCACGCCTCTCCAACAGCGAGCCGTACCTCGTCCAGCAACGACTCCTGTACGCCGGTACGCCTGGCGATGGCCGTGGCCACCAGGCGTGCCGTCCGCACATGCGCGGGGAGAGCGCTGAACGTCAGCTCGACGGTAGCCACGACTACTTGTCTCGACCGTGAGCTTCCTTGGCCTCGTCGACCGAGGCGTAGATCCCGAAGACCTTCGTCAGTCCAGTGATCCGGAAAATCTTCAGGATGCGCTCCTGGGTGCAGACAAGCTCCAGTGAGCCATCGTGCGCCCTAACTCGCTTGAGCCCGCCGACCAGGACACCAAGGCCCGTGGAGTCAAGGAAGTCGACCTTCTCCATGTTGACGAGCAGGTGGAAATTCCCCTTGTTGACCAGGTCGATCAGGAGCTCACGCAATCTGGGCGCGGTGTAGACATCGATCTCACCCTCAACCTCAACGATGGTGAGACGGTCCTCGGAATGGTGGTCCAACTTCAGATCCACAGATCCTCCAGCGCCTTGCCTGCGAAAGTACCGATTCGAGCATGCCTTCCTGGGACCGGGTGACCCCCGGACGACAAGCCCCGACGCGCGGCATTCAACCATGCGTACGCTCAGTGTCTATACGAAATCACGATTCCCGGCGACTCTGCCCACAGATGTGAGACTGGAAACCAGTGACCCCGCCCTCATCCTCGCCCCTCAGCGCGGGCACCGCCCTCAGCCGCCTCCTCGACGTTCCCGCACGTCGGGCGCGTGTCACCCATGTGGAGCACGTTCCCGCACGTCAGGCCGGTGATACCCGATGGCCCGACTGGGTCGACCAGCGGCTGGTTACGCGCTGGGCGAACCTCGGTATTTCCGGCCTGTGGCCACATCAGGCCGAGGCCGCGGATCTGATCCACCGTGGCCAAAACGTGATCATTTCCACAGGGACGGCGTCGGGCAAGTCCCTCTCTTACCTGGTCCCGGCACTCTCCTCGACGCTCGACGGCGGCACGATCCTCTATCTGTCGCCCAGCAAGGCACTCGCCGCCGACCAGCTCCGCGCGCTGCGCGAGCTCGACCCTCCCGGCCTCCGCGCCGCGACCTATGACGGCGACACCTCCTTCGAGGAGAGGGCATGGGTGCGCAAGCACGCCAACTACGTCCTCACCAACCCGGACATGCTTCACCGCGGCCTGCTGCCCCGTCACGCTCAGTGGTCGCTCTTCTGGCGGCGGCTCCGAATGGTCGTCGTGGACGAGTGCCACGGTTACCGGGGCGTGTTCGGCTCCCACGTCGCGCAGATCCTGCGCCGCCTGCGCCGGATCTGCGCGCGTTACGGCTCCCGCCCGGCGTTTCTGCTCTCCTCGGCGACGGCCAACGAGCCCGGAGTCTTCGCGCAGCGCCTGACAGGCCTCCAGATGGCCGAGGTGACCACGGACACCTCTCCTCGGGGCGCGACCACCTTCGCACTGTGGGAGCCACCCCTGACCGATCTGCGCGGCGAGGGTGGCGCCCCGGTCCGGCGCCCCGCGACCGCCGAGAGCGCGGATCTCCTGGCCGATCTCGTCGCCTCCGACGTGCGGACCCTCGCCTTCGTCCGTTCCCGCAGGGCCGCCGAGACCGTGGCCCTCACCACCCGGGCCAAGCTCCAGGACCTCGTCATCGACGGGGAGGCGCCCCCGGAGCTGCCCGGCAAGGTCGCGGCCTATCGGGCCGGATACCTCGCCGAAGATCGCAGGAACCTGGAAAGGGCCCTGCGCTCCGGCGAACTGCTCGGCCTCGCGACGACCAACGCGCTGGAACTCGGCGTCGACGTCTCCGGGCTGGACGCCGTGCTCATCGCGGGGTGGCCCGGGACCCGCGCCTCTCTCTGGCAGCAGGCCGGGCGGGCGGGGCGAGACGGGCAGGACGCGCTGGCGGTGCTGGTCGCGAGGGACGACCCCCTGGACACCTATCTCGTCCACCATCCGGAAGCCCTGTTCGGCCGTCCCGTGGAGACGATCGTGCTCGACCCCGGCAACCCGTACGTGCTGGGCCCCCATCTGTGCGCGGCAGCGGCCGAGATCCCGCTCACCCACGACGAACTGGACATCTTCGGCCCGACCACCAAGGAGGTGCTCGCCGATCTGGTCGGGGACGGCCTGCTCAGGGAACGCGCCACAGGCTGGTTCTGGACCAGCCGGGAGCGCGCCACCGACCTCGCCGACATCAGAGGGGCGGGCGCCGCGCCCATTCAGGTCGTCGAGATGTCCACCGGACGGCTGCTCGGCACCGTGGACGAACCTTCGGCCCACTCGGCCGTGCACACCGGCGCCGTCTATGTGCACCAGGGAGAGACGTTCCTGGTGGCCGAACTCGATCTGGAGGCGGGGGTCGCGCTGGTCGAGGCGGGAACCCCCGACTACACGACCTTCGCCAGGGATGTCACCGATATCTCGGTCATCGAGTCCCTTCGCTCGCACCCTCTCGGTCAGGGAGAGCTCCATTTCGGCGCGGTCGAGGTGACGAGCCAGGTCGTGGCCTATCTCAAGCGCCGAGCCCAGAGCGGTGAACTCATGGGGGACGAACCTCTCGACCTGCCCCCGCGCACGCTACGGACCCGGGCCGTCTGGTGGACGCTGCCCACCGCGGCGATCCTTCCCCTCGCCGAGGAGGGCCTGGACCTCGGCGGCGCCGCGCACGCGGCCGAACACGCCTCCATCGGCCTGCTGCCGCTCTTCGCGACCTGCGACCGCTGGGACATCGGAGGCGTCTCCACCGAACTCCATCCCGACACCGGGGTGCTCACCGTCTTCGTCTACGACGGCCACGAGGGCGGCGCCGGCTTCGCCGAACGCGGTTACGCCCGCGCGCGCGACTGGCTCACGGCCACCCGCGAGGCCATCGCCTCCTGCGAGTGCGAGCGCGGCTGCCCGTCGTGCATCCAGTCTCCCAAGTGCGGCAACGGCAACGAACCTCTCGACAAGGCCGGAGCCCTCCGGCTTCTCGCCGTCCTGCTCTCCCCTGAGCCCACGGACATGCCCTCGCTCCTCCCGGACCCCCCGGATACCTCCCCGCTCCCGCAAGAGCCCACGAACGTCTCCACGCTCCCCCTGGACCCTGCGGACGTGCTCCCGCTTTCCCCGAAAACTCAGGACACTTCGGATGTGACAGGTGGGAGAGCCGCCGGGATGACGGACGGCGGATGAGCTCTTCCCCGCTGCCTTTACTCAACGCTGCTTTACTCGATGCCCTTCACCGCTGCTCTGCTCGATCCGCCGTCAAGGTCCTGGATCAACGATGTGAACAGGTCCCGCACGTGCCCTGGAGGTGATCGACACCGGCCCTTTCAACGGCAGCGAGACCTCCATGACCACCTCGATATCCGCGACACCCCCCTCGCTGAGAGAGCAGCGGGTGATCCTGGCCTTGTTGTCCGCGGCGAGCGAGGAGGCCCTCAGGCAGCTCCGATCCGGATCCGCGAAGGCGAGTCGGGCGGCGGCGAGCGCACTCAGGTCGGCGGCGCTCTGCGCCCGATGGCGCGCGACCCTGGCCATGCCCGCGAACACGACCGCCACCGCGACCGCGAAGACCAGCGCCATGAGCCCGACCGTCCAGATCGTCGCCGACCCCCGCTGCGCGCTCTCCCTCCTCATACCGGCCATGCCCGGCCTACCGTTCCAGCCCTGGCTCGGTGATGGACACCGCGGTCGCATGAACGGTCACGCTCGGAAGCGAGGCACCCCATCGAGGTTTGACGTTCGCGGACACCTCCACCCGTGTCACCTCCGCGCTCCGGGTCACCGTGACCACGGCGCCCGGCGGAGCCACGGACAGGACACCGCCCCGAACCCGCTCAAGGGACTCGCCGCGCGAGGCGACCCTGGCCCCGGCTCGCGCGGCGTCCACACACTCCAGCCGCGCCTCGACCGCCGCCACGGCCCACAGCCCGGCTCCCAGAACGACCATGAGGGCGGGCAGCGCCGCGGCCGTCTCCGCTGTCACCGAACCCCTGGACCGGCGGGAACCTGACCGGCGGGAGGAGGTCAACGGTGCCGGGAGGATCATCCGGCCACGGTGAGCGCTCGATTGATCAGACCTGTGATCATCTGTTGGACTTCGGAACTCGTCACCACCTTGAAAAGAAGGGCGGCGAAAGCACAGGCGGCGATCGTCCCGACCGCATACTCGGCGGTGGACATGCCTTGATCACGGTGCGCGCCGGCGACCAGCAACGCCCACTGTGCGCGCAACCACCGCCACCGGTCGCGCCCCGCGTGAACAGCACTCGTTCGAGCCATCTGCTCCTCCTGGAGATCTCCACCGGACCCACCGCCCGGCATCGGTACCGTCAGGGTTCTCCATACGCCCGAGGCGCCGCCGACCCGAACCACGTTCTGGGGAAAGAGCGTTCGGTTATCCACAGCTCGGCAAGCGAAAAAGGCCTTAGACAGCACGAAAGGCCTCCATCCACGGATGGAGGCCTTTCCGGGTTCTCAATGAGGAAATTTCTGGACGTCTATCCACAGGCGGCACCACTTTTCTGTGGATAACCCCTCTCGGCGGGGAAAAGTCTGTGGATAACTCAAGGGAGCAGCACCTCACCGGCGAGACCGGCCACGACGGGGATGATGCCCAGGAAGACGAACGCGGGCAGGAAACACAGTCCCAGGGGAGCGACGGCCTGGACCCCGACCCGTTGGGCGGCCGCCGCGGACGCGGCGCGGGCGACACGGCGGGAATCGTCGGAGAGCCTGGTGAGGACATCGGCCACCGGTGCGCCGCTCGACGCGGCCCGGCTCATGGCACGGGCCAAAAGGGCGAGCGGGCGCTCGGAGGCCAGAGCCCGCCAGGCGTCCTCCGGCGCGGCTCCCAGCCTCAGCTGGCCACTCACCCAGGCCAGTCTCTCGCCCAGCGGTCCCCCGATCGCCTCCACCGTGACATCGATGGCTCCGGTGACCGGCTGACCGACGCGCAGACAGGCGACCATGAGGTCGGCCGCCAGCGGCAGATCCGCAGTCAGCCGTCGGCGTTCCTCACGGACTTCGGGTGGCTCCCGCCTGCGCAGGACCACCAGTGCGATCCAGAAACCGGCGACGCCCATGACCACTCCCGGCAGGCCGCCCACTGTCAGGAACGCCACCAGCCCTGGAGCTACGGCGGTCGCGAGTTCACCCCGGCCCGGCCGTCGTCTCTCCCTCGGCTCCCGGACCGTGCCCTCTCTCGGTTCTCGGAGCATCCCCGCAGGTCCTCGGTCCACCTCCGCAGGTCCTCGGACCGTCCCCGCAGCAGAGGAAAACGCGGGTGTTTCCGCCTCTTGCCGCACCCGAGGGAACCCAGTCGGCTGCCCCACCCCGGGGAACCCGGCCGGGTGAGGTGAACTCCGCACATGGCGGAGCCGGTCGGATTGTTCTCTCCGGGTGCTCCACAGTCGGCCGGCGATTCCGGCGAGCACCACGGCCAGCAAGATGATCATCACCTTTCCTCCCCACGTCTCCACGTTCTGCCCACGTCTCCATGTCCTGGTTTTCGCCTCCGTCGGCCTCACGTCACGGCTTCCTGAACCCCCCTGGCCTCATGTCCTGCCTTCCTCACTCCTGGACACGGGCCTAACCCCTGGACACGGGCCTCAGCCCTCCCGAGGTTGCGGGTCTGGCCTTGTCCGGCAGGCGTGCTACGAAGGGAGACGAGCTCCTTCCCTGTTGGCGGCCGAAAGGCGTGCTGGGACCCGGGGTGGGCGATGTGGGGAGACCTGCGCAGGTCGAGGGTGGTGGGCAACCCGCACGGGGCACTCACCGGCCAGATCCTCTGGGCACGTGGCTGTCAGATCCGCTGGGCACGAGTGACCAGACGGTGGGTCCACCACAGACCACAGGCGTCGAGCGCGAGGCCGACGGCCAGGCAGCCCGCACCCGCCGGGCCGCCGAAAAGGAAGTGCAGCGGGCGCATGCCAAGACCGGCTGCCATCAGCAGACCGAGAACGGGCAGAGCCGCCAGCAGCCGGGCCGTGGCGCGGGGACCGGCGAGCTGGGCGGCGACCTCGTGACGATGAGCCTGGGCCTCTCGGAGCGAACCGGCGACACGGTCGACGAGAACGGCCAGACCCGCCCCGGCGGTCACGCTCGCCTTCCAGCAGGCGGCCAGCCCCCGGAACGCCTCGCCGCCGTGTTCGGGTGCCACGGCCAGCAGAGCGGCGGGGACGTCACCTCCGTCTCTCGCCGCCGCGACCAGCGGGCGCAGGGCCACGGGCTCGGGAAAGCCCGCCGCCCCCACGGCCCGCGCCAGCGCCTCGCCCGCCGTCCGTCCCGCCGCCAGCTCGGCGGAGAGCCCCTGGCACAGCTCGATCGACGCGATCCGCCAGGCGTCCGCACGCCTGGAAGGCCGTGCCCGCGCGATGAACCTCTCGTGGAGGGAACCCTGCACGATCGGGCGGCGCCGCCTCATCCGGCGCAGGCGAGCGGCGCCAAGGTCCGCCCCCATCCATAGCCACGCCGCCACAGCGGCGAGGACCAGGGCGGTCGCCATCATGTCGTCGGCCGTGACATCGACCGTGGCACCGACCACGCCCTCGGCTCGTCAAAGTCCCGATCACTCGGATCACTCGGCGCGTCCGGGGAAGCCCTCCGGCGGTGACAGGACGCGGACACCGCCTGACATGAATCGGCGACGCCGGGGGCTCGGGCCGCGAGGGCCGGCAGACCTGGGCCGGGGGTCACCTGCCCGTCCGGAGCGAAGGTGAGGGCAGATTCGGCCTCGACCAGCCCCGAAGGGCAACGGACCAGCATGCAGATCTCGGCGACCCGGCGACGTCCGTCGGCACGGTCACGAACCAGATGGACGACAACGTCCAAGGCGGCGGCGATCTGGCTGTGGACCGCCTCCCGGCTGAGACCCGCCGCGCACCCCAGCGCCTCCAGACGGGGTGGCACATCGGTCGCGGTGTTGGCGTGCAGGGTGCCACAACCTCCCTCATGACCGGTGTTCAAAGCATTAAGAAGATCAACTACCTCGGCTCCCCTCACCTCTCCGACGACAAGCCGGTCGGGGCGCATCCGCAGGGCCTGACGGACGAGATCGCGCAGGCCGACACCACCCGCACCCTCAAGGTTGGCCGGGCGCGACTCAAGGCGGACGACGTGAGGGTGAAGCGGTCTCAGCTCCGCCGAGTCTTCGACGAGCAGCAGCCTCTCGCCGGGATGGGCCAGGGAGAGCAGGGCGGAGAGCAGCGTCGTCTTGCCCGTACCCGTGCCGCCCGTGACCAGGAAGGCGAGCCTCGACTCGATCACCGCCGTGAGAACGGAGACGCTGTCGGCCCTGATCGCGCCCGCTTCGACCAGGTCGGGAAGGGTGAAGGTGCGTCTGGGCGGGAGCCGCAGGGAGAGGCAGGTGCCGTTGGGCGCCACGGGCGGAAGGACGGCGTGCAGCCGGACACCTCCGGCAAGACGTGCGTCGACGTACGGGCACGCGTCGTCGAGGCGCCTGCCCGCGGCGGAGGCGAGGCGCTGTGCCAGCCGCCGGAGAGCGTCTTCGCTCGGGAAGACGATCGACGTCAGGCGTAACCCACCGCCGTCGTCGACCCACACCTCGCGCGGGCCGTTCACCAGAACGTCGGTGACCTCGGCCTCGGCCAGCAACGGCTCCAAAGGACCGGCCCCGATGAGATCGGCGCACAGGACCCGGGCCACCGCCAGGATCTCCGCGTCACCGAGCATCGCCCGCTCGGCTCGCAGCGCGACCGCGACGTGCGCGGCACTGGGCTCGACGCCCGTCCGGGCCAGTCGTACGCGAACCGCCTCCACCAGCTCCGGCGAGACCGTCACGGCTGTGTCGGCCCGCTTCACGCGTCCGGCCCGAACAACTCGTGCAGGAACGCGAAGCAGAACCGCCCGAGAGAGGTGCGGCGGCCGAGCGGGGGGACGTCCCCCCGCTCGAGCGCGGCGGCCAGACGAGGCTGGTCGGGGAGGCTGCCGCCGTGCGGGATGCCGAGCGAGGCCGCCACCACGTCGTCGTTCAGGACCCCGCTGCGCACGACGGCCCGCACCTCACCCGTGTGCCCGCGCAGCCCGGCGAGCACCTGGGCGGCGGCGAGCACGCCGCGCACATCTGCGGTGACGACCAGAAGGGTCGTGGCGGCTCGTCCGAGCGCCTCCACCGCGGCCTCGTCGAGGTGGCGCGGCAGGTCGACGACGACCAGGTCGAAGCCCCTGCGGCCCGCCTCAAGGACCGAGCGCATCGCCTCGGCCGGGATCGGATCGACCTCGCCCCGGTGAAAGGAGAGCAAGGTCAGCCCGGCGAAGGTCGGCAGGGCCGCCTGGAGCGCGGTATGGCTCACCCTGCCCTCACGGGCGACCAGGTCCGACCAGCGCGCCCCGTCGGACTCCTCCTGGCCGAGGAGGAGGTCGAGACCTCCACCGAGCGGATCGGCGTCGACGAGGAGGGTGCGGATGCGCCGCCGGGACGCGGCCATTGCCAGCGAACCCGCCAGGACGCTGGCTCCCGCTCCTCCCCGCCCTCCCGCGACACACACCACGGAGCCGGGTGTCGCGGGCGGCTCGACGGCGTCGGCGAACTCGTCGACCAGCTGTCGCTCCGCGGCGGGCAACTCCAGCACGCCCTGAGCGCCGACCGCGACGCACTTGCGCCATGTGTCGGGATCTTCGGAGGTGTGGGTGGCCAGGAAGACACGGGAGCGAGGTGGCGGACCGGTCGCGGCCAGGGCGTCGGCCACGTCGCCCCCGACGACGACCAGCGGAGCACGGTTCCAATAAGGCCGGGCGTGCGCGGGCACGTGGGCGACGTCGAGCTCGGCTCCGGCCGCGGCGGCTACACGAAGCAGGTCGTCGAGCAGATCGTGGTCTTCGGTGATGATCAGCGGACGGTCCACGGATGCCTCCCTGGGGTGCGGGGGCTCCACTTTCCGCGACGACCTCCCCTTCAGGGGAAACCGAACGCCGCACTGTGGATAACCCTTGCCGACAGGGAGAGCCTGTGGATAACCGGTCGTCGGCCGGAAGGTCGGGAAGTCATGCCGCCGGGGCAGAGGGCGCTCGAAGAAAAGGGCGACCCCCGCCGGGGGGGAGAGAGCGGGGGTCGCCAACCGGTCCGGCTCTGGGGGGGTAGAGCCGGTCCCGTTTCGGAAGAAAGCCTTCAACAACCGACCGGAGCACAGCGAGAGGGTCGTGTTGCGACCTGCGCAGTTACTCCGGTTTGGGGAGATAACACCTCATGCTGCCCGATCAACTTGAGTTCCGTCGAGGAGTAATCCTGGATTTCCACCAGTTTTTTTAATGCAACGGTCCAGTCTCCGGACACGGTCCCGCCGAGGCGCGCGCCACGCACACACGAACGACGGTGACGCTCGGTAATCGCCACCGAGGTGCCACGGCACCCGCCGAACGCCACACCGGGCATGCGCAGCGGAGCATAAAACGATATAAGAGGGGATTCGTCCATTAATGTCCCCTGATCCGTAAAGGTCTTGCTCCCAGGGGTTCCCATCTGCGCGGATCGGACGTACAAAGGTTTTACGGACCAGTTGTCCGGGCATGGCCGCCGAGTACCCACGTGCCGTCAGCCGCGGGAGGCGCGCTGAATCGGGCTTGCCCCGCTTCAGCGATTATCAGGTGCACGCTTGGTAACTCGGTCGGGACATGTCGGCGACGGCGCCCCCACACCAGGGGCGCCGTCGGTATGTACGGCCGATCCCGCCGGATGTCCGCAATCAGTGACGTTCGGTGATCGAACGCGCGGTCAGTCGTCACTCAGCGGCACCGATGAGTGAGTAGGCGGGCAGGCCACGGGTGCGATCGAGCCGATCCCGGGGCAGGTCGGACGCGAATGCGCGGACGGGCTCAGGGACGCGGGCAAGTGTCCTCGCGCCGCCCCACTGCCCCGCCCCCGCCGGCCCCACTGCCCTCGCACCGACCCGCTGAGCTCACGGCCGGTCCGAGGTCAGCCGCGCTGCATGGCCTCGCAGATCGCCGTGGCCTCTCGTACGCCCAGCGTGACCGCCGACGCGCAGTGCCGCACCCACGCGGCGACGCCCTCGGGGGTACCGCTCAGATATGACCGCAACCCCTCCCCGTAGGCGGAGCCGAGTTCGAGGTGGCCCACCTCGACGGCGACCAGCGACTTCGGGTCGAGGCCGAACTCCACGAGCGTCAACCGCTCCGCCGCCCGCGCGACCACACCGTCCGCCGTACCGAACGGGCGCAGCACGGCCAGTTCCGCGTGTACGACGGCGGCGAGCACCAGGGCGGGGGCCTTCGACGAGGCCGTAACCAGCCGGACCAGCCCGTCCACCCGTGCCACCGTCTCCTGCGGACCGGGGGCGGCCCCCAGGCCGAGCGGGTCGGGCGCCTCCGCGACGGCCCTGGGGCGGCCGAGGTCCCCCGTGTCCCCGCCGTCTCCGACGAGCCCCGAGGCCGCGAGCGTATGCAGCCTGGCCAGCACCTGACGGGGCGCCGACCGCCAGGTCGCGCCGAGTCGCCCGAGTTCGGCCGAGACCCGCAGCGCGCCCTGTACCACGGGATCGGTGACCTCGGGGATGGCTTCGAGGGGCACGTCCACGCCCTCCAGGGCCGCTGACGCGCGTGCGCCGCGCAACGCGGATCTGGCCGACACCTCCGGACTCTTACGTCGCAGCACGCGGTGCCCGTAGAGCCGGTCGACGGCCTTGCGCGCGTCGGTGACCGCCTCGGACACTCCGGGCATTCCCGCGATGACAGCCAATGGGTCGCTCACGCTGCCCGACCCTATCGGGGCCGTTCGGCGGGACTTCGGCCAGACCATGCGGCACTTCGGGTCGCGTCTCCGCCCGTCCGGAGGAGCCTCCCCGCGGGAAACGACCCTTGAGAGGCCGTGAGATGCGTGGGAGACCGCCCGGGAAGACCCTTTCTGAGGACCTCGCCGCTGAGAGGCCACCCACGGAGACCTCCTCGGAAGGCCGCCTTCGCGGGAGAAGGCGGCCTTCGCGAGACCTCCGGGAAGACATCTCCTCGGGGCACCCCGTCCTCGGGAGCCCTCGCAGGGAGCCCTCTCTCAGGAGGCTCAGGAGGCTTACCGGAGGCGGCTCGGGAAACACGGCGTGCGAACCGTTCACCGAGCGCATGGCACCGTCCGGCGCACCACCTCGCCACCGCACGTTGAACAACGCCGTCCACATTCCTACGGTGTCGAAAACGCAGCGTTCCGTGGGTGGAACTCCCTAGAAATGAGGCGTTTGACCGTATATGGCCCCTCATCACCGGTTGGTACAGACCTGTCTAGACCTCTTGTGGCGGACACATGTGGCCTGGTGAAGTGGGACACGACCGTCGATAGCAGTACGTGAGGAGTGCGTAGTGGCCCCGGAGAACCCTGGTTCCAAGTCGCGTGAGACCCAGGAGACGCTGTCGAACCTGCTGCGGGAGACCCGGCGGTTCGCACCTCCCGCCGACCTGGCCGCGGCCGCGAACGTGACCGCCGACGCCTACGCGGAGGCCGAACGGGACCGCCTCGCCTTCTGGGAGAAGCAGGCGGACCGCCTGACCTGGTCGAAGCGCTGGGACACCACCCTTGAGTGGAACCCGCCCTTCGCCAAGTGGTTCGTCGGCGGCGAGCTCAACATCGCCTACAACTGCGTCGACCGCCACGTGGAGGCGGGCCGCGGCGACAAGGTCGCCTACCACTGGGAGGGCGAGCCCGAGGGCGACACCCGTACGCTCACCTACTCCGACCTGCTGCGCGAGGTCTCCAAGGCCGCCAACGCACTCACCGAGCTGGGCGTCGGCAAGGGCGACCGGGTCGCGATCTACATGCCGATGATCCCCGAGCTGCCGATCACGATGCTGGCCTGCGCCCGGATCGGAGCGATCCACTCGGTGGTGTTCGGCGGATTCTCCGCGAGCGCGCTCAGCGGACGGATCCAGGACGCGGACGCCAAGCTCGTGGTCACCGCCGACGGCGGCTACCGCCGTGGCGCGCCCAGCGCGCTCAAGCCGACCGTGGACGAGGCCGTCAAGGAGTGCCCCGGCATCGAGCACGTCCTCGTCGTGCGGCGGACCGGCCAGGACGTGGAGCAGACCGACAAGGACGTCTGGTGGCACGACGTCGTGGACCGGCAGTCCGACGTCCACGAGGCACGGCCGAACGACGCCGAGGACCCGCTCTACATCCTCTACACCAGCGGGACGACCGGTAGGCCCAAGGGCATCCTGCACACCACCGGCGGCTACCTCACCCAGGCCGCCTACACCCACAACGCGGTGTTCGACCTCAAGCCCGACACCGACGTCTACTGGTGCACCGCCGACATCGGCTGGGTGACCGGCCACTCCTACATCGTGTACGGCCCTCTCGCCAACGGCGCGACGAGCGTCATCTACGAGGGCACCCCCGACACCCCGCACCGGGGCCGGTTCTGGGAGATCGTGCAGAAGTACGGGGTCACGCTGCTCTACACGGCCCCGACGGCCATCCGTACGTTCATGAAGTGGGGCGACGACATCCCCGCGAAGTACGACCTGTCGTCCCTGCGGATCCTGGGCAGCGTCGGCGAGCCGATCAACCCCGAGGCCTACATCTGGTACCGCGAGCACATCGGCGGCAACCGTACCCCGGTCGTCGACACCTGGTGGCAGACCGAGACCGGCGCCGTCATGATCAGCCCGCTGCCCGGTGTCACCGAGGGCAAGCCCGGCGCGGCCATGCGCCCGCTGCCCGGCATCACCGCCGACGTGGTCGACGACCAGGGCCAGAGCGTGGGCAACGGCGGTGGCGGCTACCTCGCGATCCGCGACCCGTGGCCGTCGATGCTCCGCACCATCTGGGGCGACGACCAGCGCTACATCGACACCTACTGGTCCCGCTTCGAGGGCATGTACTTCGCGGGCGACGGCGCCAAGAGGGACCAGGACGGCGACATCTGGCTGCTCGGCCGGGTGGACGACGTCATGCTCGTCTCCGGGCACAACATCTCCACCACCGAGGTCGAGTCGGCGCTGGTCTCCCACCCGAAGGTCGCCGAGGCGGCCGTGGTCGGCGCGACCGACCCGGTTACCGGGCAGGCCATCGTGTCGTTCGTGATCCTGCGCGGCAACGCCGAGGAGGGCGAGGACATCGCGGCCGAGCTGCGCGCCCACGTGTCCAAGGCCCTCGGCCCGATCGCGAAGCCGCGCCAGATCCTCGTCGTCCCCGAGCTGCCCAAGACCCGCTCCGGAAAGATCATGCGACGCCTCCTGCGTGACGTGGCGGAGAACCGCAGCGTCGGCGACGTCACCACCCTCGCCGACAGCACGGTGATGAACCTCATCTCGGAGAAGCTGCCCAGCGCCAAGAGCGAGGACTGAGCCGACCGGAACACCCGGGTGGGCCGAAGACGCCGAAGACGCCGAAGACACGGCCCACCCGGAGCTTTTGAGCACTCCGAGCCCTCGTGAGAAGCCCTCCCCGGGGGCCTCCGGCGAACTCACGCGGTCTCCCGGTCCCTCGACGTCGCCGTCGCGGACCTTCAGTGGTCTCACGTGGTCTCACGTGGTCTCGCCGAAAGGCTCCCCGTGGTCCCTCGCCGTCGCCGGGCCTTCAACAGGCTCCGGTGACGGCGGCGTCTCCCGGCCCTCCCGCCGGTCCCCGCGGTGACGGGGTCCCTCTCGCCCGGAAGCCTTTTCTCGTCGACTCTCATCGGCCCGGCGATGTTCACCGGCCCGCCGCCGGGGTAGCACCCGGCCCGTTGAACATCATCTTCACGGCCGAAGGCCGCCGTAGCCCGCGGGAACCGGGAGCTCCTTCCCTCAGGGGGCGGGAGTCGCCCCGGCGGTCGCCGTCCCGGTCAGGGGTCCGACGGTCCCGCAGCGGCTTCACGTGCCGTCCGCCCGGCGGCGGACCCGCGGTGCAGGTTCTCACCACCGAACAGCCGAGACCTCACCAAAGGGGTGCAGCCCCACGCCTCCCTTCCGCCTCAGGACTAAAGTCGGAAGTCTTGATGACGCAGGTATTTGATGACACGTACGCGATCACCCCGGCGTGCTCGCGGCGCCGGTTCCGCTGCGGGTGTGCGTGCGCGACCACCTCGACGCGCAGCATGATGTTCGACAAAGGCCCTCGATAGGAGATCGTCCATGACACATATCCCGCCCGCGGAACCACAGGAGGAGTCACTGGGCGCGCTGGTCGCCGCCGCCAGCGACCACATATCCACCCTGGTACGCGCCGAGATCGAGCTCGCCAAGGCCGAGTTCAGGTTCGACGCCAAACGGGTCGGTACGGCGGCCGGGCTCTTCGGCGCCGCGGCGTTCATGGCGCACCTGTGCCTGATCCTCGCCTCCTTCACGATCGCCTACGCCCTGGTCGCCGCAGGTGTGTGGACCTGGCTCGCCTTCCTGATCGTCACCGTGTTCTACCTGATCGTGGCCGCGTTGCTGGTCTTCATCGGCATACGGCGGCTCAAGGGCCTGACCGGGATGAAGCGGACGCTGCGCTCGCTCAAGACCATCAAGAGCGGCGGGCACGACCCCGCTCTCGACACGGCTGTGGCCACGGCCGGCCAGACGGGCGGCCATCGCGACCCGGTGAGACCGAGCCAGTGAGCAGGCCCGACGAGTCCCTGGTCAGGATCGAGGGCCCGTGGACCCACCGTTCCGTCCACGCCGGCGGCACCCGCTTCCACGTCGTGGAGGCCGGTACGGGCCCTCTCGTGCTGCTGCTCCACGGGTTCCCGCAGTTCTGGTGGAGCTGGCGCAACCAGCTCGTCTCGCTCCCCGCGGCCGGCTATCGCGCCGTCGCCGTCGACCTTCGGGGCTATGGAGCCAGCGACAAGCCTCCGCGCGGCTACGACCTGCACACCCTGGCCGCCGACGCGGCAGGACTGATCCGGGCGCTGGGCGAGACCGGTGCCGTCGTCGTCGGCCACGACTGGGGCGGGCTGCTCGCCTGGACCATGGCCGTGACGGATCCCAAGGCGGTCCTGCGGCTGGTCCCGGTCTCGGCACCGCACCCCCGGCGTCTCCGCACCACGCTGTTCACCGAGCCCTTCGGCCAGTTCAGGGCGGCCCGCTACGCGCTGGGCTTCCAGCTGCCGCTGCTTCCTGAGCGGCGTCTGACCGCCGACTCCGGCGCCAGGGTGGGGCGGCTGCTCGATCAGTGGTCGGGGCCCGGCTGGCCTGAGGAGGACGTGGCGAAGACCTATCGCGACGCGTTCCGCATTCGCAACGTCTCGCACTGCGCGCTGGAGTATCACCGCTGGTTCGGCCGCTCCCAGCTCCGCCCCGACGGGTGGCGCTACGCGAAGACCATGCGCACCCAGGTCAACGCGCCGACCCTGCAGTTGCACGGCGCGCTCGACAGGCACATCCTGCCGCGCACCGCCCAGGGCTCCGGCCGCTACGTCGCCGCCTCCTACCGGTGGCGGCTCATCGAGGGTGCCGGGCACTTCCCGCACGAGGAGCGCCCCGAGGAGTTCGACGCCGAACTCGTGGCCTGGCTGTCCGACCCGGAGCCCGACCGATGAGTCGACGCGACCGGGATCCCGACGGCAGGCCGCGCAACCAGCGCCCCCGCGACGCGTTCGGCCGCCCGCTGCCCCACGGCGCCGAGGGCGTGGAGCGCATCCCCGACGACTACG
Source organism: Streptosporangium sp. NPDC049046 (assembly GCF_040649155.1). NCBI lineage: Bacteria > Bacillati > Actinomycetota > Actinomycetes > Streptosporangiales > Streptosporangiaceae > Streptosporangium > Streptosporangium sp. NPDC049046. The sequence continues at coordinate 419,595 of NZ_JBEZEZ010000003.1, forward strand.
CGCCGAGCGCCGAGGAGGCGATCTCCGAGGCGCGCCGCCTGCTCGGCGAGGGGCGGCCGTTCCATGCCCACGAGGTGCTTGAGGGCCGCTGGAAGAACTCCCCTGAGGAGGAGCGCGAGCTCTGGCAGGGACTGGCGCAGATCTGCGTCGGCCTCACCCACCTGCAGCGGGGCAACCGGCGCGGGGCCGCGACGCTGTTCGTGCGGGGCGCCGACCGGATCAGCCGCTACGGGATGCCGTACGAGCTGATCGCCAGGACCGCCCACGAGCTCGACGACCTGGAGGCTGAGGTGGCCATCGCCAGGATCGAGGCCCTTCTCTGACGTTCGCCCCTCCGCGCGGCGGTGAGGGCGAGGCCGTGACGGTCCGCGAAGGGCTCCGGGAGCCGTTCGCGGGTTCTCGTCGACGGGCTAGTTCTGGTCGCACTCCTGGGTGTCGACCTGGTTGAAGAGCTTGGAGCCGTCCTCGGCGTCCGGCGCGACCTCCGCGGCGGTGAGCACGTAGCCGGTCTCCTGCTGGTCGAGGGCCGCGGCGAAGACGACACCGTAGACCTTGCCGTCGGTGGTGAGCAGCGGGCCACCCGAGTTGCCCTGGCGGACCAGGCCGCGGATGGCGTACACGTCGCGGACGACGGACTTGCGCTCGTAGATGTTGAGGCCCTTCGCCTTCTGCTGCACCCGGATGCGGGCCACGTTCATGGTGTAGCCGTGGCCGTGCGGGAATCCGGCGACGATCGCGTCGTCACCCTTCTGCGCGGTGCCGTCGAAGCGCAGGATCGGCATGTTGAGCCCGGGGACGTGGAGGATGGCGATGTCCCGGTCGGGGTTGTAGAGCACGACCTTGGCCGGGTGGGTCTTGTTGAGGTAGTCGGTGACCTGCAGGCCCTGGTTGACCCCGGCGACCACGTGCGCGTTCGTCATGATCTTGTTCTGGGCGTAGACGAACCCGGTGCCCTCGATGTGCTTGCGGCAGCTCGTGGCGACGCCCTGCACCTTCACGATGCCCCGGCGTGCCCGGGTGAGCTGCTTGTTGCCCTTCGCCACGCTCTGGTCGGGCGGCGAGACGTCGACGAGCTGGCCGCCCCCGATGGCGTCGAACACCTTGGGGAAGCCGGAGGTGTTGATGAAGTTCTTGAACGGCACCTGCAGGTCCTTGGCCGCGCTGGGCAGCGTCTGGTCGACCGTGCTCAGCAGCAGGGACCTGTTGACCTGCTCGCTGATCAGCGTGAACTGCGACGACGCCACCAGCGAGCCGATCAGCCACGCGATGATCAGCACGGAGAAGGCGCTGGCGAAGGTGCCGCCGACCGCGTCGACGACCTTGGCGGGCTCCCAGGTGACATGGCTGCGGACCACCGCGCCGATCGTGGACGAGGCGAACTGCCCGACCGTGGCGGTGAGGAAGACGATGACGATCGCGAGCAGGGCACGCTCGGTCTCGCCGTCGACCACCGCCCCGGCGAGGGGTGGGGCGATGAACATGCCCAGCAGGCCGCCACCGACAAAACCGACAAAGCTCAGGGCCCCGATGATGAACCCCTGGCGGTATCCCGACACCGCGAAGGCCACCATCAGGGCGATCAGGATGAGATCGAGGAGATCACCGCTCACTCCCTTACGGTATCCAGCCACCGCCCCGCGCGTGCACCCCTTCCGTGAGCTCTCTGCGGTTATCGTGGCCAGATGGCGATGATCGGAGGGGCGGCGGTGGAGTCTCTCATCGAGGCCGCGCTGCGAGAACGCGATCAGGAGGGTGCGGCACGCTGGCGCGCGATCACCCAGCTGCAGGAACGCGGCGATCTGGAGACCTTCACCGCGGCACGGAGGTTGTGCTCGGGGAAGACCGCCGCCGAGCGGATGCTCGGGGTCGACATCCTGGGACGGCTCGGCTTCGTCGACCGGACGCTGCCGGTGTTGCGGGCCATGTCCGTCCGGGAGGACGACTGCCTGGTGCTCTACTCGGTGTTGATCGCCTTCGGCCATCTCAGGGACCGCCGCGCGCTGCCGTCGGTGATCGCCCTCGCCGAGCACGACGATCCCCGGATAAGGTACGGGGCCGCGTACGCGCTGCCGAACATCATGGGCAGCCCGCCGGACCCGACGGGTCTGGCCGCGCTGCGGCGGCTCACCCTCGATCCCGACGAGGACGTGGCCGACTGGGCCCGCCTCGGCCTCGCCCTGTCAACGGGACGCGAGGTTGAGGACGTCGGGCGGGATGTCCTCGACCCGTGACCGGTCCCAGGGAAGCTCGAAGCCGGAACCGCCGAGCACCCCGTCGAGCACTCCCGCGGTGAAGCCCCACACCAGCAGCCCGCGCACCCGGAACGCCGGCCCCTGGTGACCGCTCGGGTGGCGCAGGACGATCCGGTTGGCCGGGTCGACGAGCTCGTGGATCGGGACCCGCTCCACCGACTCCACCTCGTCGGGCGAGGCCGCGTGCACCGCGCAGGGGGTGTGCCACCATCCCAGCACCGGGGTCACCCGGTTGTCGCTGTGGCTCAGATACAGCTCGGGCATGGTCCCCAGCACCCGGACGCCCGCCGGATCGAGACCGGTCTCCTCGCCCGCCTCGCGCAGCGCGGCACCGATCGGGCCGTCGTCCTCGGGATCCACCCCGCCCCCGGGGAACGCGGGCTGTCCCGCGTGCGTACGCCCGCGCGAGCTGCGCTGGATGAGCAGCACGTCCGGGCCGAGCGGCCCTTCGCCGAAGAGCAGGAGGACCGCCGCCCGCCGCCCCCCGGACACCGGAGGGCGGAGCAGCGGTGCGGGCGACATCCCCGTGACCCGCTCCGTCAGCGTTTCCAACCACCCTGGGACCTCTTCCACGGGCACACCTCCGGTTCTCTGCAACACGATGCCCCGCCCCGCGCTTCCCGGCCTTCGCGGATCCACCGACACCGGGAGACACCCAAGAGGCACCGGAGGACACGGGGAGACACCGGGAGACGCAGGCCGGGTGGTCATCCGGCGACGGGCAGGGGGGAGATCACGAGAAAGGCCCTGGACGCACCAGCTTGGCGGCCTGGGCCGCGTCGACGGGGCCGATGCCGTACGACGGGCAGAGCGCGGCGAGCGGGCAGACCCCGCAGGCCGGTTTGCGCGCGTGGCAGATCCGGCGGCCGTGCCAGATCAGGCGGTGGGACATCATCGTCCAGTCGCGCTTCGGGATGAGCCCGGCGACGACCTGCTCGATCTTCACCGGGTCGGTCTCCGAGGTCCAGCGGAAGCGGTGGACGAGCCGCTGGAAGTGGGTGTCGACGGTGATCCCGGGCACCCCGAAGGCGTTTCCGAGCACGACGTTGGCGGTCTTGCGCCCGACTCCGGGCAGGGCCACCAGGTCCTTGAGGCGGCCGGGGACCTCTCCGCCGTGGCGCTCGCACAGGGCTTGGGCCATGCCGATGATGCTGGTGGTCTTGGCGCGGAAGAAGCCGGTCGGCCGGATGATCCCCTCAAGCTCGGCCCGGTCGGCACCTGCGTAGTCCTCCGCCGTAGGATATTTTACGAAAAGGGTAGGAGTGACTGTATTGACCCTTTTGTCCGTGCACTGGGCGGACAAGATCGTCGCGACCAGTAATTCGAGAGGATCACGGAAGTCGAGTTCGCAGTGGGCGTCAGGATAGGTTTCCACCAGAATCCGATCCATTCGACGAGCTCGACGGACCAGGGCAAGCTGGGATTCACCACCGGGGCTGACGTTGCGAAGCACTCCGACAGCCTACGCTCAAGGCCCTCTGGAGAGTGGCGCGGCGGGATGGGTCACAATGACTGCGTGAGCCGTGAAACAGGAGGCACTGTGAACTCCGACGACGTGCTGGGCAAGGCCCCTCTGTTCGCCGCGCTCGACCGTGAGAGCGCCGCCGCGCTGCGCACGAGCATCTCGGAGGTGGAGCTGCCCAAGGGACAGACCCTCTTCAGCGAGAACGAGACCGGAGACCGCCTCTACGTGGTGCTCGAAGGCAAGATCAAACTCTCCCGCACCTCGCCGGACGGCCGGGAGAACCTGCTCAGCGTGCTCGGCCCGGGCGAGATGTTCGGCGAGCTGTCCCTGTTCGACCCCCGTCCCCGTACGGCGTCGGCCACCGCGCTGACCGACGTCCGCCTGGCCGGGCTCGGACACGACGACCTGCGGCCCTGGCTGACCGGCCGCCCCGAGGTCGCCCTCCACCTGCTGCGCGCCCTCGCCCAGCGCCTGCGCCGTACGAACGACGTGCTGGCCGACCTGGTCTTCACCGACGTGCCGGGCCGGGTGGCCAAGGCCCTGCTCGACCTGGCCGACCGCTTCGGCCAGCGGATCGACGACGGCGTACGGGTCCACCACGACCTCACCCAGGAGGAGCTCGCCCAGCTGGTCGGCGCCTCGCGGGAGACCGTGAACAAGGCGCTGGCCGACTTCGCCCAGCGAGGCTGGCTGCGCATCGAGGCCAAGGCCGTGGTCATCATGGACCTGGAGCGGCTGCACAACCGCTCGCGCTGACCCGGCGGAGACAGGAAGTGCGCGCGGAGGGTGGTTCGCCGGAAAAAGGACCGTTCCGAACGGGGTCCCCCAACGGAGCGGACCGCCCTCCGAGGCCGGTCCGACCGTCTCCGACCGTCGAGGACCGTCTCTAGTCGTCGAGGTAGGCGAGCTGCGCGCGGACCGACATCTCGGCGTAGGGCCGGAGCGCCCTGTCCACGTCCGCGTAGACCATCTCGACGATCTCCGAGGGCGTCGTCGCGCCCCGCCGCCGCGCCTCCCGGATCTGGTCCAGTCTCCGCCGCCGGTGCGCGATGTAGCCGTCGAGGGCGCCGATCGGGTCGGGTAGCACCGGACCGTGGCCGGGCAGCAGCGCCTCGGCCCCGACCCCCTCGGCCTTCGCCCGCAGCAGGTCGAGGGAGCGCAGGTAGTCGGCCAGGTCGCCGTCCGAGGCGATCACGGTGGTACCCCGGCCGAGCACCGTGTCGCCGGTGAGGATCGCCCGGTCCTGTGGCAGCCAGAAGCAGAGCGAGTCGAACGAGTGGCCGGGGGTGCCCACGACGTGAACCTCCAGGTCCCCGGCCGTGAGCACGTCTCCGTCGCCGAGCCCCTCCTCGCCCAGCCGGTGCGCGGGGTCCAGCGCCCTGACGGGCGCGCCGACCAGGCCGGCGAACGTCGCGGCGCCGCCGCTGTGGTCGTGGTGGCCGTGGGTGAGCAGGATCGCGGCGACCCGGCGGCCCGCCAGGTGCCCGGCGACCCGCGAAAGGTGCTCGTGGTCGTCCGGTCCCGGGTCGACGACGAACACCTCCTCCGCGCCCGTGGGAAGGCCGATCACCCAGGTGTTCGTACCGTCCAGGGTCATCTCGGAGGGGTTGGGGGCGAGGAGGTTGAACGCGTGGTCCGTGCCGGCGCCGTCGGGCCCCTCCAGGGGGATCCGCAACCCGCTCATCGCGCACCGAACCGGTAGTCGTCGTCGAGCACGATGCGCATCTCCCCGTCCACCTCGGCGATCTCCGGCATGAACGTCACGATCTCACGCTCGGCCGCGAGCACCTCGGGCACCCTCTCGTAGGCGCTCAACTCGGTGAGCGTGCGGTGCGTCGGGGGCATCAGGAAGATCTGGCCGGTCTCGCCCTGGCCGAGCGCGTCGGCGGGCCGTACCCAGGCGACCTGGTCGGCCTCGCCGCCGACGTCGCGGGTGAGCTGGCCCGGCGGTAGCGCCGCGACGAAGAACCGGGTGTCGAAGCGCCTGACCTCGACCTCGGGGGTGATCCAGTGCGTCCAGGGACGGAGCAGGTCGGCGCGGAGGACCAGGCCGCGCCTGTCGAGGAAGTCGGCGAAGGAGAGGGTCTTGCCGATCAGGGCGAGCCGGTCGGCCTCCCAGTCGTCGCCGGTGGTGTCGGACACGACGGACTCCGCGGACGGTCCGGCGAGCAGCACCCCCGACTCCTCGAACGTCTCCCGTACGGCGGCGCACACCAGGCCCCTCGCGGTCCGCTCGTCCGCGCGGAAGATCTCGCCCCAGGCGGCGGGCGGGGGACCGGCCCAGGCGATCACCTGGTCGGTGTCGCGCGGGTCGACCGACCCGCCGGGGAACACGTAGGCCCCGGCGGCGAAGGCCATGCTCGCCCTGCGCCGCAACAGGTAGACCTCCAGCCCGCCGGCGTCCTCGCGGAGGACGACCACGGTGGCGGCGTCCCTGGCCGGGACGGGGGCCACCCGCCCGGCCAGAATGTCGCGTGCACGTTCGCCCAGCTCACCGGGGAGCGGGATACCGCCCATTTGACACCCTCCACCAGAACATCACTCGGTTTCAGGTCCATCATGTGGCACGGCCGCCGCCCCGGACAACCGCGGCACCATTCAGACAATCGTGGTTCCATCCGGCTAAACCCAGATAAAAACAACCTTGCTACGACAGATGCAGCCTCATCCGGATAAAAACCGGCATGCGGCGGGCTGTCACCGGCCCGCGGAGCCGCCCCGCCCGGCGGGCGCGCCCACACGGCTCCGACGGGCCCTCACCGCGCCCGTACGGCCCCGCCGAGCCTCGTCCATCCTGAGACCTCAGCCGCCGCCGGCGAAGCCCACCGGGTCGCCAGGGGCCCTTCTCGACTCCGGACCCCCTGACGACCTTCAGCGAACCTCGGCGATCACCTCGACCTCGACCGGCGCGTCCAGCGGAAGGACGGCGACGCCGACCGCGCTGCGGGCATGCCTGCCCGCGTCGCCGAGCACCGCGGCGAACAGGTCGCTCGCGCCGTTGACGACCTGCGGCTGCCCGGTGAAGTCAGGGGCGCTGGCCACGAAGCCGACCACCTTGACGATCCGCACGATGTTCGACAATCCCCCGGCCGCCGACGCGACCGCGGCGAGGGCGTTGAGCGCGCACACCCTCGCGAGCGCGTAGGCGTCCTCGACGTCCACCTCGGCGCCGACCTTCCCGGTCGCCATCAGCTTGCCGTCCACGATCGGGAGCTGCCCCGAGGTGTGGACGTGGCCGCCGGAACGTACCGCCGGGACGTACGCCGCCAGCGGCGGCACCACCTCCGGCAGGATCAGGCCGAGTTCGGCCAGTCTCTCCTCGCCTGTCACTGCTTGGGCCGCTTCAGGTAGGCGACCAGCTGCTCGGGGTTGGGGCCAGGCACGACCTGGACGAGCTCCCAGCCGTCCTGCCCCCAGTTGTCGAGAATCTGCTTCGTCGCGTGAACCAGCAGCGGCACCGTCGAGTACTCCCATTTCGTCATGCGGGACACATTAGCGAGACCGCTCGCGGCGAACGGCCCACCGCGCCCTCTCGGGCGTCTCGCCTCCCTCACCCGTCCCCGGGCGGGCCCGGACCGACGATCAGGACGGTCCCCCCGGAAGGCTGTGAGAATCTGCATATTTACTTTCCGCATCCGATCGATTAGCGAGACGGCGGCGTACGGTTCACCGGGCCGCGCGCCGGGTCCGGCTCCGACGCCCGCGACCCGCTTCACCCCGACAACCAGCGGAAAACGGTCGCACGCCCGCTCGGCGGCGGCACTCCCGAGCGGGTGGCCATCCGGGCCGGTCCGCCCTCCTCGGGTGGGGAACGGTGCGGGTGCGCGGCCTCCGGAGGAAGGCGCCGAGGAGTTGTCAAGTACCGGTTGGGTAGCCTTCGAAGGGTGAGAGCTCGCGACACCGATTGGGACGGCGTACGCCTTCACGTCGTCACAGGCAAGGGCGGGACCGGCAAGACCACGGTCGCCGCCGCACTCGCGCTCGCCCTCGCGGCGGGTGGTGGAAAGGTCCTGCTGGTCGAGGTCGAGGGCCGCCAGGGGATCTCCCGGGTCTTCGACCTGCCACCGCTGCCGTACGAGGAGCGCAAGATCGCCGTCGCGCCCGACGGCGGGGACGTCTACGCGCTGGCCGTCGACGCCGAGGAGGCCATGCTCGAATATCTCGAGCTGTTCTACGGCATGCGCAGGGCGGGCAGGGCGCTCAGCAAGATCGGCATCGTCGACTTCGCCACCACCATCGCCCCCGGCTTCCGCGACGTCCTGGTCACCGGCAAGACGAGCGAGGCCGTCCGGCGCAAGGGCAAGAACGGCAGGAGGGTCTACGACGCGGTCGTGCTTGACGCGCCGCCGACGGGCAGGATCGCGCGCTTCCTCAACGTCACCAACGAGGTCGCGGGGCTGGCGAGGGTCGGCCCGATCAAGAACCACGCCGACCTGGTGAACGGCGTCGTATCCTCCCCGGAGACCGCCGTGCACTTCGTCACGCTCCTGGAGGAGATGCCGGTCCAGGAGACCCTGGACGGCCTGCGCGAGCTCCGCGCCGCCGGGCTTCCGCCCGGTGGGATCTTCGTCAACATGAACCGCGAGTCGCTGCTCCCCGCCCCGGTCCTGGAGGCCGCCGCCGAGGGCAGGTTCGACCCGAGCGAGCTGGCACTCGGCCTCAAGGCCGCGGGGCTCACCGACGGCGGCTCCGCCGCGGTCACGGTGGCCGAGGCCCTGAGCGAGGAGATCGCCGAGCACGCCCACCGCACCGAGCTGGAGCGGCAGGAGAGACTGGCGCTGGACGAGGCCGCCCGCCCTCGCTACGACCTGCCGCTGCTGGCCGACGGGGTGGATCTGGCCGGGCTGTACGAGCTGGCGGAAGCGATCCGCAACCAGGGAGCAGCGTGAAGACCCCCCCGTTCCTCGACCTCGACGCGATCATCGACGACCCGAACACCCGCATCGTCGTCTGCTGTGGCTCCGGCGGTGTCGGGAAGACCACCACCGCCGCGGCGCTGGGACTGCGCGCGGCCGAGCGGGGTCGTTCCGCCGTGGTGCTCACGGTCGACCCCGCTCGGCGGCTCGCGCAGTCGATGGGGCTCACCGAACTCGACAACACCCCCAGGCCCGTCACGGACATCGAGGGGGAGGGCCGTCTGCACGCCATGATGCTCGACATGAAGCGGACCTTCGACGAGATCATCGAGGCGCACGCCGACCCCGAGCGAGCCCGTCAGATCCTGACGAACCCCTTCTACCAGTCCCTGTCGTCCAGCTTCTCCGGCACGCAGGAGTACATGGCGATGGAGAAGCTGGGCCAGCTCAGGCGGTCGGACGACTGGGATCTGATCATCGTCGACACCCCGCCGTCCCGCTCCGCCCTCGACTTCCTCGACGCCCCCGAGCGGCTCGGCCGCTTCCTCGACGGCAAGCTCATCCGGCTACTCATGCTTCCCGCCAAGGCCGGGGGACGCAGCGCGTTCAAGCTGTTCAACGCCGGTTTCGGCATCGTCGCCGGGGCGTTGACCAAGTTGCTGGGCGCGCAGGTGCTCAAGGACCTGCAGACGTTCGTGTCCGCGCTGGACGCCGTCTTCGGCGGTTTCAGGGCTCGGGCGGAGCAGACCTACCGGCTTCTGCAGGCTCCGGGAACGGCGTTCGTCGTCGTCGCCTCGCCCGAGCGCGACGCGATGCGCGAGGCGTCCTACTTCGTGGAGAGGCTCGCCGAGGAGCGCATGCCCCTCGCGGGTCTCGTGGTCAACCGGGTGCACCGCTCACCCGCCTCCATGCTGTCCGGGGCGCGGAGCACCGCCGCCGCCGAGGACCTGGAGTCGCGCGGCGAGCACGAGCTCACCTCGGCCGTGCTGCGGTTGCACGCCGGACGAATGCAGCTGGCCGCCCGCGAGCAGCGCGAGGAGGAGCACTTCGTCTCCGCCCATCCCACGGTGCCCGTCGCGCGGGTCCCCGCGATGGCGCAGGACGTGCACGACCTGGAAGGACTGCGCGAGGTGGGTCGGCTTCTGGCCGCCCGCTAGGTCCTGTTTTGTGGATCACCTGAGCCAGAGCAGTAGACAGGCGATGGTCACGGCTGATCGGTAGTGGGCGGCGAGCTTGTCGTAGCGG